>JBDVGI010000260.1:0-4442 GCA_039962885.1 Litorimonas sp.
GTCAAAACTCCGATTGAAGCCGCGGCAGTTTTGATGATTTCTACAGCGCGTTTGACTGATGCTCGGCATATTGACGACAATAGTGAAGCAGAAATCATAAAACAATTACATCAAAACATGCAATTAGATAGAGATCATGCCGATGGTCTTTACCGGCAAATGCGCAGCCTTACCCATCATGTCGTTCTGCCAGAAAATGCGCTTTTCCCAATGTTAAAAATCTTGCAAAGCAGCATTGACCGCCAAGACGGTGAAGAACTTGCTCGCATGTTAGATGCAGTCGCAAATGCAAGCCAGTCTATAAATTCAGAACAAAAAGAATTTATCCGTCGTTATCGGGAACGTATGAACCTATTAGGCTAACTATAAGCTAAAAATGAATAGTACGGTCATATGCGTCAAGCACAGCTTCATGCATCATTTCAGACAGCGTAGGATGCGGGAAGACCGTTTCCATCAATTCTTGCTCTGTTGTTTCTAAGTTTTGCGCGATCGTGTAGCCTTGAATGAGTTCCGTGACTTCAGCGCCAATCATATGCGCGCCGAGCAATTCGCCCGTCTTGGCATCAAACACGGTCTTAATCAGCCCCTCAGGCTCCCCCAGTGCAATCGCTTTGCCATTTCCGACATAAGGAAAGCGCCCAACTTTAACGTCAAATCCTGCCGCTTTGGCTTGCGCTTCAGTATGGCCAACACTCGCGATTTGTGGATGGCAATAGGTACAACCTGGTATAGCATCTGCGTTGAGCGGGTGCGGATTGCCGCCCGCTATTTTCTCAATGCAAATAATACCCTCATGAGACGCTTTATGCGCGAGCCACGGCGGAGTTGTTACATCCCCAATCGCATAAAGCCCTGCAACGCCCGTAAAGGAAAACTCATCAACTGTAATATGACTACGGTCAATTTTCACGCCGACATCTTCAAGTCCCATATCCTCGACATTACCGACAATACCAATCGCCAGAATAACACGATCAAATTCAATATTTTCAACCTTATCGCCCGTTGCCAAAGTCGCCGTGACATTATTGGCGTTTTTCGTCACTGTTTTGACTTGCGTGTCTGTTTTGATCGTCATGCCGCGCTTCTCAAAAGACTTACGCGCCATAGCCGAGATTTCTTCGTCTTCGACAGGTAAAATACGGTCGACCATTTCCACAATCGTCACATCAGACCCAAAGGCATTGTAGAAACTCGCAAATTCCATCCCAATCGCGCCAGATCCAATCACTAATAATTTTTGTGGCATAGCGTCAGGGACCATTGCTTCGCGGGCTGTCCAGATGAACTTTCCATCAGGCTCTAATCCTGCGGGCGGAATTGTGCGCGCTCTTGCGCCCGTGGCCAGTATCACATGCTTGGCTTGGTAATCTGCACCCTCCACTGTAACAACAGGCGCAGGAGAGCCCGCTTTTAGCGTGGCAAACCCTGTAATAACGTTGACTTTGTTTTTCTTCATCAAATGCTTGATGCCGCCAGAAAGTTGCCCCGCAATTTTACGAGAGCGTTGCACGATTTTTTGAAGATCGAAAGACGATGTTGCCGATAACCCGTAATCTTCGGCATGTTGCATATTGTGGTAAACTTCAGCTGATCGCAGCAAGGCTTTGGTTGGGATACACCCCCAATTCAGACACACACCGCCAAGGTCGGCTTTTTCAACAATCGCCGTTTTAAACCCAAGTTGCGCCGCGCGGATTGCTGTCACATATCCACCCGGGCCAGATCCAATAATGATTACGTCATATTGTGAATCGGCCATAAAATTATCCTGCAAATATTCTGAAAAGCTATCAGTAGCTTTATGACAGACATAGGCACAAATATGAACTATAAATTATGCTATGTCGGCAAACTTATCAAACGCAGTAAATCAGCTTATTGAACAGAGTTAGCAATTCTGTCTCCGGCTAACTCGCGCAGCTCTGGTGTTGATAACTTTCCTGCAATTCGCCGAGCCATATCCAAGTTATTATCCTGTATAGCTTTATCAAAAATCTCTAAATAGATTTTATCTCGTGTTGTTTTATCAGTGACACGGCGCGCCTTTTTAAGATCCATTTTTAACATATTTTTTGGTATTATTTGATCAGTATTATCTTGCGTAAACTCTCTATCTTTTGTCGTTTCTAATGGCGTTTCGGACACAGTTACGCTACCAACAGCTTTAGGTCTTTTCACAATCGTCTCAGCGCTTGTCTCGTCGTTCTGGCTTTCTACTATGTCCTTAGAAACTTTATCCTTTTCACCTTTAGACAACAAAGCCTTTAGAGTCTTTTCTGAAGATTTCGATGTATCTGTTGTTGTCGTATCTGTGTTTAAACCATTGGAGTTTTCACGAGCGACTGGCGATTTTGGGACGGGCTTAACAGATATAGTAGATTTCGGGTTCATCGGCGTTTTATCAGTCAAAACGGAAATGTCGCCGCTAACCTTGTCTGTTCGTGAAGCCTCATCAACCGGGATAAGACTGTCTTTGCTAATATCTTCGCCGAACCCAAAATAAACAGCCGCACCTGTCAGGCTCGCTAAAATTGTTCCCATCAAAACCGCGCGTATTAACACAATTAACCTCCTTACAAATTTGGCCCATGCCAAACCTATATGGTTAATCTATCATGAACACAGTCCAAACGCCAATCGCCTCGCGCCATAGGCGAAAATCCTGCCAAAGCAAATCATTTCGCATCGAGCTCTATGACATAAGATGGCTAGAGCATCATTGTGATCGGTTGTTCAACATAACGCTTAAAGTGTTGCAACCATTTCGCCCCCATCGCCCCGTCAACAACGCGGTGATCGCAAGTCAGAGTGACCGTCATAACTGTGGCAACAGCAATCGCGCCGTCCTTGACAACAGGGCGCGGCCCGCCTGCACCGACAGATAAGATCATACCGTGCGGTTCATTAATAATAGATCCAAATTCACGAATACCCATCATACCAAGGTTGGAAATGCTAAACGTACCACCCTGATATTCCTGAGGTTTAAGCTTACGCTCACGTGCACGAGATGCGAGATCTTTCATCTCATCTGAAATTGTAGACAGGCCTTTGTTTTCCGCGCCGCGTACAATCGGCGTGATAAGTCCGCCGTCAATCGCAACAGCCACAGCGACATCGGCATGTTTATGCACAGCAATTCCGTCAGGCGTATAGCTAGCATTACATTCGGGGACATTTTTAAGCGCCAAAGCACTTGCGCGGATAAGCATATCATTAACTGAAATCTTAATCCCCTCTGGCGCTTGGCCATTAAGTTCTTTGCGCATTTTGAGGAGATTATCGATCTCACAATCAATAGTTAACGGAAAATCTGGCACATTCACATGCGATTCGGTCAGACGTCGCGCCACAACTTTTTGTATGCCGTTGAGCGGGATGAGATCATAACTGCCAACTTCAATACCTTTGCGCGTTAGATATTCCGCGCCGCCGCCGAGCGGCATACCAACTTCGGTAGTTGTTGCCGACCGTGCCGCTTGAGTTGACGCTGGCCCCGCAGCCGTAGAAGGTGCGGTTTTCGCGGCGTCTATATCGGCTTTGATAATTCGTCCATTAGGGCCGCTGCCCGTTAATTTTGCAATATCCACCCCTGCCTCTGCCGCGAGGCGCTTGGCGAGCGGTGACGCTTTGATACGCGTCCCTGAGGCTTGACTTACAGGCGCAGCCGCGGGAGCAGGTTTTGAAGGCGCAGATGTCTGCGGGGCTGATTTTACAGCTTCAGGAGCTTGAGGTGCGGGCGCAGCGCCGCCGCCTATTGTGTAATTAGCAATCGCGCTTGGGTCTTCATCTTCTTCGAGCAGGAGTGCGATTGGGGCGTTGACTTTCACGCCCTCTGTCCCGCCGTTAACGAGGATTTTCGCAATTACGCCTTCCTCGACCGCTTCGACTTCCATCGTGGCTTTGTCGGTTTCAATTTCGGCCAACAGATCGCCAGAATTAACCGTGTCGCCTTCTTTGACGAGCCACTTAGACAAGGTGCCCTCCTCCATTGTCGGAGACAGAGCGGGCATTAGGATTTCAATGGGCATAACTTAATCCTTGTAACAAACCTTCTTCGCCGCCGCTACCACATCATCAGTCCCAGGGACAGAGAGGGCCTCGAGATTGGCAGCATATGGCATGGGCACATCCGCCTGAAATACGCGTTCTGGCGGGGCGTCGAGATAATCAAAAGCGTGTTCAACAACGCGCGCAGCGACTTCCGCGCCAATACCGCTTTGCCCCCAGCCTTCTTCGGCGCACACAAGGCGGTTTGTTTTCTTGACGCTTTCAATCACAGTATCCGTATCAAGCGGGCGCAATGTCCGCAAGTCAACAACCTCAGCGCTTATACCCTCACCTGCCAGAATTTCCGCAGCTTCAAGGCAGCGTCCTACCATCAAGCTGTGAGAGACAATCGTTACATCCGTACCTGCGCGGCGAATTTTCGCCTT
>JBDVGI010000261.1:0-30934 GCA_039962885.1 Litorimonas sp.
TATGAGCGGTTATTTTCTATTTGGGTTTGCCTGCTGTATTTTGGTTTTGATAGATGACGGGTTAGAATCTGCCATAGGCCTGCATGCAGGCAACAATACATTCGCAGCCATTTTCGTGAATTATGAAGGCTCAGTCCTGCCGACACCTGCTATTTGGGAAACTGTACCTGACCCAACCAAAGACGCGGTAACAACGATGATCGTTTTAGTCGTTGCCGTGGCTATCTTATACGCCTTAAGACAAAAGCGTAGTCCTAGCTCTTTGCTTAACTAACACTGCGCGGCCTTTATCAGTCAGGCGGCAGACAAGCCAATCAGGTTTCATAGGGTTAGCAAACCAAGGCTCGCACAACCCCTTTTGGATGCAGCTACGCATGGCCTTTGGATTAATGCGCTGTCCTGTGACATCAAATAAAGGCAGTTTGCCGCCAGATTGAGACAGGCCCGCACGGAGATAATCTAACTCCGCATCGCTCACATTCACACTTGCACGCCCCTCAGAGGCGCGTTCAGAACCATTCCAGCCCATAATTTCCCACTTTCACCTACAGGGATAGCTCTTGACGGCTTTCCTCTGACGAATTCCCATGATAAGGGAAAATGGCCAAGGTTTCGTTAATATGCGAAAAATCAAATTTGGTATGACAAAATGATAATGATTTCAAACTATCAGGGGAAAAAGCTTGTCCGACATTAGCAAGAAAATTCTTAGTCTTGAACCCGATGTAACGCCCAACAATCCTGCCGGTAAGGACAGCATCATACGCAGTATTGACCTTGAAACACCGACCCGCGCTGTCAAAAAACCATTACCCAAAACACCAAGCAGCTATGCATCTGACATTCCTTCGTTGCGCGGCACACAGGCAGGGTCTGACGACTTCCCAGATTTTATCACGCGCTCTGACGCTATTATTGAAACCAACACAAACGGCCCAAAGGCACGCGCCACAATGCATGGTAACAACTCGTCAATTCAAGACACATCCTACAGGGTAGAGCCCCCTAAAACGACTTGGATTATGTGGACAGGCATAACCTTAACATTCATATGGATTGGGGCAGTTGCGGCGCTATATTTTGGTGTCTTTGGAGCGGCTCTAAGCGCTCTAACACCTATGGCCCTAAGTGGTCTGATTTTAGCGACGCTCCTACCCGCTATTCTTATCACCATGCTCTGGCTGACATGGCGGCGTTTGGCACACATATCCTATGAAGCGGGCCGCGTTGCACATGCCGCGCAAATTTTGACACAAGCTGACAAAACGGCTCTGGCTAACACGCGCTCACTTGCGGTTGGCATTCAATCGGAAATGTCTATCCTTGATGAGCAATTGGCCAAAATGCTCTCACGTTTTGAAGCCTTAAAAACGGATATTACCGCGCATGGCCAAGACATCAATGCCGTCGGCTTGACCTTAACCGAGCGCTCTGACGATGTTGGCCGTAACCTAACGCTACAACGCCAAGCTCTCGAATCCATCACAGGCACATTTGATACGCGCATGGAGACATTAGGCACAACAATCGAAACACAGAGCGCGAAACTCTCTGAAGTCACGCAGAACGCTGCGAAACATATCGAAACCGCTGAAGAAACTTTAACCAAAGCGGCACAAACTTTAGACAAGACAGGACAAGACATTCATTTGGTTAGTCAAGATACCGCAAAAACCATTCAAGCTAACGCAGACACTTTAACCGCAAATCATGAAAACCTCAGTGAATTGCATGAGAAGATAACAGAATTGGTCAAAGCCCTCACCATTCAACAAGACAAGGTGAAACAGGACCTCGCTGCGCAAAGTGAAAACCTACATGACATGTCTAATATGGCGAAAAACAGCACGGACATGCTTCAGCAAAACCTCAGCCTTGGAAGCGATCTATTAAGCGCATTAAGCACAACCAATCAGAGCACCCAAGACACTGTACAGCAACAGTTTTCTGATATGAAAAACATGCTTGAGCATACGCAAGAGCGAGCAGATGAGTTAGCGCAAACCGCCAATAACCGCGTAAAAGATAGCCTATCGCAAACGCGCAAAGACCTCTCAAAGCTGGAAACAGATATGCAAGTTCTAAGCGCCCAAATTTCTAATGCCCGAGAGCAAAACACGCAATTAGAGTTAGGGATGCTAAACGCCAGTTCCCCTAACCCAAGCGGAACTGGCCGGCTAAAGCTCAAGCCCTTAGAAACTGATTTCCCGCCAGTTGAGCCCCCGCGCAGCCCCTATTCCGATAAGTCATTATTCGCAAACGAAACGCAACCTGTCTTCGAAGACGACTTTGATGACAATGACTTACATATCCCTATCAACTTAGGTGCGGATATGGAAATTGCTAATCCTGATGCAGAATTAACGGAGTTTGACCCTGACCTGCTGCGGCCTGCTTCCCCTACAGGCAGAGGGTTTGGAAAGTCCCAGAATACGAAAGAAAAAAGCAAACATGGTTGGCGTTGGCGCGATATGCTTGGCGGGTTAGATCGCCCTGACCACACGCAAAACACGGCAGCCCCACTCACCGCGCCTCCTTTGGGGGAAACCGTTGTAAACCGCCTTACGAGCATGCAACTAAGCCCTGCTGCACTAGTCGATGAAGGCACTGTAATCGAAGCGGCGAAAGCACGCCTGAAAACTGGCCCCGCGAGCATGCTTTCTATTGTCGAAACTCGGTTGCCTTCGCCTATCGCGCATCTACGATCAGAACTTGCTCAAGATAATGACTTTCAAAATACCGCAAAGAGTTTTGTTACTCAATATGGGCAAATCATTGCGCAGGTCTCACCGCAAGACAATATATTACGCGGCAAACTCGGAACATCCGAAGGACGGGCCTACTTAATTTGTGCTGCTGCGCTCTCATAAACTCTTTGAAATATACGGCAACTCGCTTATGGCCCCCTCATGTCTGATAATGAGCTAGATGATACCTGCACATGGCAAACACGTTTTGCCGATGAAAGCGAAGCCGGAGAACGGCTTGATAAGTGGCTCTCGTCATGGACAGAGCTTTCGCGCGCGCGCATTAAAGACCTCGTCGAAGCAAGACATGTGCGAGCAAATGGCGATATTGTCACAAAAGTCACAACCAAAGTTAAAGCCGATTGCGAATATGCAATCCATGTCCCCGCGCCAGTCGACGACACGCCTCAAGCGGAAGATATACCCCTAGATATTTTGTTTGAAGATGAACACATAATTGTCGTCAATAAACCCTCTGGAATGACGGTTCACCCTGCGCCGGGTTCACGCTCTGCGACATTAGTCAACGCCCTGCTCTATCACTGTGCCGATACGCTCTCTGGCATTGGCGGGGTGATGCGTCCTGGTATCGTTCACCGCTTGGACAAAGACACGTCAGGCGTCATGATAGTCGCCAAAACGGATAAAGCCCACCGTCATCTCTCCAAGCAATTTGCTAAACATACGATTGACCGCATTTATGTGTGCCTTGCGCGCGGCGCACCTAAACCTCGCTCTGGTTCTGTCATTAGCCGCATAGCGCGCTCGGCCTCCGACAGAAAAAAACAAGCCGTTGTGCGCGGGACGATTAACGATCTTGATGCAACAGATCATGGACGCCACGCCATCACTCACTATAGTTTTATCAAAGGATATGGCCGTGCCCAACATGCGAGCATCGGGACACCAAAAATCAGCGAAATCGAATGCCGTCTTGAAACGGGCCGTACGCACCAAATCCGTGTCCATTTGGCTCATATAGGCTGTCCATTATTAGGTGATCCGTTATACGGAAAACAACGTGCCTTTTTGACCAATAAAAAACCTGATGAGCTGGCCGTGATTAACGCGCTGGCCAAGTTCAAACGTCAAGCTTTGCACGCGCGCCGCCTTGGATTCATCCACCCTGTGACAAAAGAAGAGATGACATTCGACTCTCCCATCTCGCCCGACATGCAAGAACTGCGAGATTTATTAGGGCAGTTACCGCGAGATTAAACGCCAACCATACTACAAAAAACCATTCTCTCCCCCTTTAAACCTGCATCACATTCCCTATATTGTATCACTGGAGAGTTATGATGACCGATAAAACGACATTGCCGACAAAAACAAAGACAAAAGCTGCCAAGACCGTTGACGTGCCATATTCTGGCAATATGGGGCTGTCTGTTTCTCTCTCGCCTGAGCAGGGCTTAAACCGCTACCTCCAAGAGGTTCGAAAGTTTCCGATGCTCGAGCGCGATGAAGAATTTAGGCTCGCCAAACGCTGGCAGCAAGACCAAGATTCCGCTGCCGCCGAGCGCATGGTCACATCACATCTACGGCTTGTTGCAAAAATTGCCATGGGGTACCGTGGTTATGGCCTGCCGATTGGCGAAGTTATCTCCGAAGGTAATGTTGGCCTGATGCAGGCTGTTAAAAAGTTTGATCCCGATAAGGGCTTTCGCCTTTCAACCTATGCGATGTGGTGGATACGGGCGGCAATCCAAGAATATGTGCTGCGGTCTTGGTCACTTGTTAAAATGGGCACCACTGCGGCTCAGAAAAAACTATTTTTCAATCTCCGCCGTATGAAAGGCGAAATGAAAGCCATTGAAGATGGTGATTTACGCCCCGAGCATGTTAAAAAAATTGCTACACATCTTGGCGTGAAAGAAGAAGAAGTCACATCTATGAACCGCCGTATGGGTCATGGCGGGGATGCATCGTTAAATGTCACAATCGGGAGTGAGGATGGCAGCGCGCAATGGCAGGATTGGTTGCAAGACGACACAGAGAGCCAAGAAACACAAATCGCTAATAGCCAAGAGCATTCGGCGCGTATGGATTTACTCCAAGATGCCATGTCGGATTTAAATGACCGAGAACGCGACATTATAATGAAACGCCGCTTAGCCGACAAGCCGATGACACTGGAAGATCTTGCAAAGATTTATAGCGTAAGCCGTGAGCGTATCCGTCAAATCGAGTCTCGGGCATTTGAAAAGCTACAGGCGGCTATGCTCACGTCTGCAAGCACGATTGGTTTGATTGAAAATTAAACTCCGCCATACTCATAACAAGACTGTGACGTGATTAGCTAGCTTTGTGAAACGACACGAAGCCAGTTCACGTTAAGCTAAAACCCAATTCATGCGTTAATTTTGACGTGTCTGATGAGGTTGTTATGCTCAAAAAATCACTCTTAATTGCAACGCCGCTCTTCTTTGGCGGAACTCTCCTTGCCAGTTTCTTACACACACAAAACGCCAAAGCGCAATATGTCAATAAAACCCTGCAAGCCATTGAGAAACAAGCACAAGATAAGCAATCTTCTACGCAACAAATTTATCATTTGCGCAAATTTGACCAAGACTTACTCATCTCCACCTTATTCCCACTAACACGCGATGAAGAGCGCGAGCTTATCAACAACATCCAAAACTCGTACTCCAAAGCCTATATCCCGCCAACATTAGAGCTCTATAATTTTGTTCAGTCACCTGACGTACGGAGAACTTTATTATCCGCACTTAAAAATGAAACAGGCCAAGACTTTGGTACAGATATCAATGACTGGTATCGTTGGCTCTGGAATGAAGATGAAATAAAAATTGAAGGCTATGATAATTTTAAGTCTGAATTTTACGCAGGAATTGACCCGCATTTCGCAAAATATTTTAAAGATCGTTCGCGGTCGGCCCTCATTCGGCTCGATGAAATTCGGTGGGGCGGTGTCTCTCAAGACGGCATTCCGCCTCTGCGCGGACCAGAGATGATACGTGCCGAACAAGCCGATTACCTAGAGGATGACAATATTATCTTTGGCATCGAAGTTAACGGCGACGTTCGGGCCTACCCAAAACGTATCTTGGCGTGGCATGAAATGTTCGTAGATACAGTTGGCGGAGTAGATTTCGCAGGCGTGTATTGCACACTTTGTGGCACAGTTATTCTATATGAAACAGACGCCAAAGGCCTATCGCATAAAATGGGAACAAGCGGGTTTTTGTACCGCTCTAACAAACTGATGTATGACGCAGACACGCAATCTTTATGGAACACTATCAAGGGTGAACCTGTCCTTGGACCGTTATCTGGCAAGGACATTGCCCTTAATCACCGCAGCGTCGTGACAACGACATGGGGGAAGTGGAAAAAACTACACCCCAACACTCAAGTTCTATCGCTCAATACGGGGCATAACCGAGATTACGGCGAAGGCGTTGCCTATCATGCTTATTTCTCTACGGATAATTTGATGTTCAACACGCCTTATGCCGATCAACGCTTGCGTAATAAACAAGAAGTACTAGCCTTGAGGTTCAAGAATGCTCGTCATGCACCTGTTGCAATTTCGGCAGATTTCCTCAAGAAAAACCCCGTTTATAGCGGACAAATTGGTGAACAAAAATATGTTGTCCTAACTGACGAAACGGGAGCAAACCGTGTTTATGATCCGCAAGGTGTGAGTTTCAAAAATTTTGACGGAAACCGCGCAGCAATTGACGATCAAGGCCGTGAATGGAAAGTCGCGGAAAGCATGCTCACAGGGCCAGACGGCATAGAATTGAAACGCCTACCCTATCACCGAGCGTTTTGGTTTGGTTGGCATGCAACTTATCCAAACTCGAAATTGATTAAGTGATGAGGGTTGTAGTAATCAAGTCTTTGACCTCATTTTATAATTACTCCTAAGCCACAAGCTTAAACTACATCCTGACTTCACATCAGTTCACGAAAATTTCAGACACGCATTAACTGCACGGAAAGGCTTTTCGGTAATACTCTGTGTAAGATAAGCTTGCTTTGGAGTCTATAATGCGCCTTAACGCCCGTAATTTCATAATCACCTCAACAATTGGGGCCATTTTACTCGGCACAGCCGCATATGCACCGCTCGCAGCGGCTTTTGGGGTCGGCGTACAGCCATCTACCGTGGAAATGACGATTAAGCCCGGCGATAGACAACGCCAAGTCGTAACTATCGGCAATGTTCACAAAACAAAAACTATTAGTATGACTATGGCTCTCGCCGATTGGAGCCTTGACGATAATGGAAAACTCATCCTCAATGCGCCCGGCGAAACAGAGCGTTCTGCCGCTGATTGGGTGCGCTTCTCTCCTGCGTCTGTCACGCTCAAGCCTGAAACATCACAAGATGTCACCGTTGAGATTAGCGCGCCATATAAGATTGAAAACAAAGGCGATCACCGCTTTGCTTTGCTAGCTACAACTCTTCTACCAGAACTTAATGATCGCGGAGAGACTTCAGGCGTATGGAACCGTTATCAACTCGCATCTTTGTTTTACCTAACATTGACGCCGTCCGAGAGCCTGCCTAGCGTGACAAGCGTCGCCATGAGCGCCGAAGATAGTTCCGTCATCACGATGAAAATCAAAAATGAAGGCGACGCGCATGCACGGCTTCAAGGCACCGCCTATGTGAAATCAACGGATGGTGACGTCGTAGCCGAAACGCCGCTTAACGCCGTAGTTTTAGACGGCGGAACACGCACATATAACGTGAAGTTGGAAGACATTGCACAGCTTGACGCAGGCAATTACTCAATTGATTTTGATCTCAACAATACATTTGCTCCGCAAAACAAATTTCGGTCTATGGCCGTAGATGTAACGTCTGTCGAATATGTGGCCAAGTAAGCTATATAATCGCGCAGCTGCCTTTACAGCTGTTAGCGCCCTTTGCATAGCTGCCATTCCGTTCAAAGCACAGGCGCAATCTAGTTTTTTAGATACAGATTTTTTCTGTGTAAATTTTGGATGTGCTGTTGTTCATGATGGCGATAATTTCGATATATATGATAATTTTATGATTGGGATTAATCGCTGCTGCGTACCTATTGGCGCAGAGATGATCCCCTTTACAACTCTTGTTACAGGCACAAACCTTACGGGTACATTAGACCGTAGCGATAACGCACGGCCCGGTGCCAATCAAAGCTTGCAATTTGGAATTACCGATAGCCCCACAAGCGTTAATTTCATTGATGATGGGGACGGTTTTTTAGACGCCAGCGATAGTCTATCCGCATTTCGTCTCAACTCAAATACGGACCTTCGCCTCGAAGGGACAGGCCGACAATATTCGCATAGTTTTTTCATTACCTCTCGCAACACACGTTTCTCGCTGCGCGCCCTCGCCTCTATCGGCAATGTCAGCGGCGATTTCGCGCAAACAGTGCAGCTTGGCGATATAAAGCTCACGCCCTCATTTGTCGAAAACGGCAATGATGCAGGGTTCAGTTTTGGCGGAAATGCAAGTTCTGGTAACGTCCAAATTGTTTCGGGAGTTGATGACCTTGGTGATCTCACTGGGTTACCCACACAGATTATAAATTTTGGTCGTTTGCAAGGCATACGCCAAAACAATGGCTCCATCAATGAGCAAACCATTCGCCTAGATTTTCTCTATGAGTTGCCGCAATATGATTTATCCATGGGCATCGGCAGTATGAATGTAGACGTAGAGTTTAACTTCTTTCGAGAACAATAACCGCCTGAAATGCAGTTTAAATTCTAGCGTCAAGACCTAATTCAAAACGTTTTTTCTGAGTTATACGCTCAATCGCCATGTGGTAAGATAGCTCGATATGCTCTGCTAACTCTGTATCCGGTAGACCAGGCTCGGCGTAGTGTTGTATCCATTTCATCCCGCGCGAAGCCATATAAGGTGCGGGCCGTAGTCCCTCCATATCACGCATAATTTCATAGCCTATTTCCGTGGCTTTAAATGTGATAAAAACCTGTCCATCCGTTTCTCGAGCCATAGCGAATAATTTACCGCCCACCTTCCAAACGTCCATGCCTCTCCATTGGACGACATGTTCAGTCTGCGGGAGCGAGCCGCAGAAGGTGTTATAGCTTGAGAGGTTCATGAAATATTATTTTCATCAAAAACGCCTGATTGGGCTCCAAATCATAAACACCCTGTTTCATACATCATACCGCGCGCCTGTTCGACTTTATTATCAGCATAATCAAGCACAACAACGAACCTCAAGCTACAAGCTATACTCCCTGAGTTACGTGTTAAAATTGCGTCAGCAACTATCGGAGCATATGTACGTTCCCAATCGGGCTCTCCCTCTGAATTCGCGATGCGAACTTTCTCGGGATTATTAGTTTGCTTAAAACCTTTTGATTCTAACCAAGCCAAGGCGACATCAGTGTCTTTGCCCGTTAACTTGCGCGTGTTCAAAGGCACCAATTCATTCCATTGATTTGTTTGATTACTGATCTCTCGTTGAACTGGATTAAGTAAATAGCCAAATGTTAGTAACAACCCAAGGCCGACCACTGCAATGGATAAAACAACAACAATTTTGACAATAAATTTTAGAAGTTTCATCATGTTAAATCCTTACTTCAACGGCACAGCTTCAATTCCAACGTGAACTAAGCCATCATCATCAAACCAAAATCGTTCATGGATTGAATATCCTTGTAACAACGGATCTTTGCGCGGCGCAAGATAGGTCTGAACATTTGCATTATCATAATCAGGATCAACCATCCACCGACCCGTACGTTCAGGCTCTTCACCTGTGAGTTTTCAAATACATCCCTTGAGAGGTTCATGAATACTGACTTGTGACGCGATAATTTAAACTCGTTTATTTTACAGTGACAATTCTATCACCCTCTAGTTTTTGTTTTACTTTCGGTCCGCCGCCCATTTCAATATAAATAAGTTTATCCCCTGCAAACCAAAACATTCGATACGTCAGAAACCCTTCTATTGGATAATCGGGATATTTTGTGGGTTTAGGTATAGCTTTATTATAATCATAGCTTGCATCCAAACCACTACGGCCTCCAAATCGGTATCGTTTTGCTGTTTCTGAAATTTCAATGTCACATAGACGATGATATTTGGCGCTACCAGACGGAACCCACCAAGAATCACCTTCGCTGTCTAAAAAAATGCCACGCCCATATGGCTCTAAGAGATGGTTCATAGCTGCCAAGCTAGGCTTTTCAATTTCATCAATTTCTATGAACCCAGTTTTCCCTTGTTGTATTAAAGGGCAAGGTTTTCAGAATAGCAAAGCGTAACTTGCCCATAAACAGCGTTGTAGTTTCTGTCTTCACCAATGGCGCTTTCGGAGTTGAGTTAGTGATACGAACACAACTAAACAATAAAACACCCACAACAAACAGGACTACAACAGTTTTAGGAAAAGTCATTCGCATATTCCGTTTGTTCATAATCTGGTAAGTGAAAACACCTATTGCCCAACTTCTACATGAACCAATTTATCACCTACAAACCAAGCACGGTGAGACCATGCTTTATAGCCTTCAGGGAATGTTACGACTTTCCCATTATTATCGAAGATAAAAGGTTTTTTACGTGCAAATCGGTAAGCCATCGCATTATCTGGTAAGTTTAATCGACATTGACGTTTCCAAGCCTTTATTCCAGATGGCACCCAGGCTGGATCGGCGTGTGTCGGAGCCGTTAATTTCCAGCCATATGGCATTATTATTTTATTAATATGTATAAGGCTCGGCTTTTCAGCTGTATCATATGCAAAAACACCAGTATGGCCTTGCTGAGCGAGTTCAACTTTCTCTTTTGCATATTTATCGACACAATAGGTCACTTGCCCATCGAAAAGCGTTGTTTGATACCCTTGCGCCGCGCAGCCACATAAAGCGCCTAAAAACAACCCCATAGCCGTTAAATTAAATATTTTACTCAAAGCCATTGGCATATCCTGTATTCTCATAATTAACGAGGTCATTATCCAGTGCAGGTGTACGCCTTCCAAATAATCCTGCATGCGTGTTATTTGGCTCTTCCCCTGTCAACAGTTCATAGACATCGCCCGCATATGTATTGGAGTTTCGGTTTAGAAGTTCGTAATTTATATCTTGCTCATTAATAAAGTTACGAAAATCGTTAAGTTGTCCTTCAATTTCACCGAGATTACCAGTGATTGTTACCTTTTGAAGTGTAAATGAATTTTTGACTGTTAAATCAGCTTCAGAGCCACCAAGCGATGTTACATATACATCACCATCTTTACCTTTATCTTCATCAGTTGGGTTTTGTTCATCACTAAAGCTACTATCAGAAGACCGACTACTGCCTAAAATACCTACATCGTCTGGCCCTGCTCTTGTAACAAGCAAAGCAGCCTCCTCATTGATGTTTCCATTTTCATCAATTAACTCAGCCCCTTTCTCTGTGATAACCACATAAGCATGAGAATCTCTGCTTACGATGCTAAGATCAGTAAATGGGATATCTTTCTGAGCCAACGGATAGGCCATAAGATGCACATCATATTCTTGGTAATTTTGCGGTTCCACCCCTTCCAAGACAGCAACATTTTGTCCTTCAGGCGCCGTTAAATAATTTGGGCTTGTATCGGCAGAAAACTGTGTTTGGCTGTTATCATATACGCCAACTTCCATGGGCCTTATAGCTTCAAAACTCTCCAGAACTTCGGTTAGCTCATGCCCTGTAGTACCTGCAATTTCTTGCGCAGCATAATAATCCTGCAAATGCGGTTTAGGGAGATTATGCGTTTCGATGGCCTCATTGCCACTAAGGATAAACCCTCTCAATCGCACCTCAGCGCTTGCATCTGTTAAAACAGGCACCTCAATTGTTCCAACGTCCCCATTTTGCAATGTCCTAGCGAGAGCGTAAGGGGCAGGAGACTGGATTAAGTTTTCAAGTGATGGATCAAGCGTATCGTCGTGCTTTAGGGCATTTATGTCATGACTTAAAGTTTGAGAATACTCAGATAAGGAAATCGTTTCATATCCTGTCCCTGTATTATCCACCATAATGCACAACCACCTAAGTTATAACTTAAGTAATAAGTTACATAATAACTAAGTTTTGTCAATATATTGGCTTATCCGAGACATTCCATGTGAAGGTTATTCAGCAGCAAATGGTACAATCGTTACGCTCTCCCCGCAGCCACAAGCGTCGGTTTGGTTCGGGTTTTTAAAGGTGAAACGAGATGATAACACCTCAACTTCGTAATCCACTACAGAGCCAAGGATAAATAAAACAGCCTTAGCATCAACGACGATTTGCACGTCTTTATCTTCGACAAGTTCGTCGAATTTTTCGATTTGGGAGACATAGTCCATGACATATTCCATGCCTGCACAACCGCCATTTTTGACGCCCACACGTAGATAGCCTTCTGCGCGCTCATCCAGTATTTCGCGCACGCGCGCAGCTGCAGCATCCGTAAGAGTTACCAATTTAGGGCGCGGACGGCGAGAACGTGTCGATGTCAATGTTTCAGTCATAAGTAATCCGTAGCCTTAAAGCATATTAAGTTCAAGTTTAGCCTCATCGCTCATGCGATCTGGTGTCCAAGGCGGATCAAAGGTCATAGCCACTTCAACGCGTCGTACGCCTGCAATCACTTCGCAAGCCTCTTGCACCCAAACAGGCATTTCGCCGGCGACGGGACATCCCGGCGCTGTAAGTGTCATGTCCACCTTAAGCGTGCGGTCATCTTCAAGCTCGACCTTATAGATCAAACCTAGTTCATAAATATCAACCGGAATTTCAGGGTCATAAACAGATTTTAGCTGCCCGATTACATCGTGCGTAATCTGCTCAACTTCGGCCTCATTAGGCGGCGTGTTTGGCGCGCCAGACACATCAATCGTATCGCGCGTTGCCGCAACAATATTACGTCCATCACTCGGCATAGACGGGACAGACGCAGGGTCTTTAAACTCACCCTTGGCCTCGGCACTCGCCAAACCCGGTATTTGTGAATTCGCAAGCGCTTCGGCTTGGCGTTGTCGGTCTATATGTGTGTCATTGGTCATATTATTCTCAATATAGTCACTATTGTTAAGATAAAAAGAGGGCCGCTTTTTTAACAGCTTCCACAAGTCTCTCGGCTTCTTCTAATGTGTTGTAAATCCCAAAGCTCGCTCGCGCGGTGGAATGTATCCCGCGCGCAGTCATAAGCGGCTGGGTGCAATGCTGCCCTGCTCTGACGGCGACCCCATATTTGTCCAGTATTTGTGCAACATCATGGGCGTGTGCGCCTTCGAGATTAAACGATAAAACTGGGCCTTTATTGTCAGCATCACCAATCATGCGAAAGCTATTAATGTCCCGTAATCCGTCGCGTGCAGCATTGTATACAGCCATTTCATGACGGTGCACATCAGCCGCGTCAAATTGCGAAATCCAATCCACAGCAGCGCCAAGCGCTATGGCCTCCAAAATCGGCGGTGTGCCCGCTTCGAATTTATGTGGGGGTTCATTATAAGTCACACGGTCTTCGAACACATCTTCGATCATCTCGCCGCCGCCATTAAACGGCTGCATAGCGTCTAATATATCAGCCGTCCCGTAAAGCGCGCCAATACCCGTTGGTCCGTAAAGCTTATGCCCTGTCATACAGAATAAATCGATGCCAAGGTCAACAACATCAATCGGCATATGCACAGCGGATTGCGTACCGTCGCAAACCATAATTGCCCCTGCAGCTTTGGCCCACTGTGCCATTTGTTTAATCGGGTTCACCGTCCCAAGCACATTTGACATATGCACGACGGACACAATTTTCGTCTTCTCACCGAGCATGGATTTATAGACGTCCAAGTCTAGCTCTCCGCGTTCTGTGACAGGTACAAACTTCAGCACAGCTCCGTAACGCTCGCGTAGGAAATGCCACGGCACAATATTGGAATGATGTTCCATTTGGGTCAGGATTATCTCGTCACCCGCCTCAATCATATGGGCAAGACCATAGGCAGCCAAATTAAGCGCCTCAGATGCGCCTTTGGTAAAGACAATATTGTCTGCACTTGGCGCGCCGAGAAAAGTGGCAAGCTTGCCCCGCGCGCCCTCATAGGCCTCGGTGGTTTCATTGGCCATTGTATGCAGCCCGCGATGCACATTCGCAAAAGCATGGCTCATCTGTCCCGTGAACGCATCCATGACAGCTTGCGGCTTCTGCGCGCTCGCGGCATTATCCAAATAGGCAAGCGGATAACCATTGATTTCCCGCGACAGGATCGGGAATTGCGCGCGGATTTCGTCAATATTAAAAGCACTCATCCCAAAAACTTTCCGTAAAAATAGACTCCTGCTAGCACAACAACCAAAAGACCTAAGCCCTTCGATACATTCCGCAGCATAGCCGCGTTCTTACTTGGCCGTCTTGCTAGTTTAGAGGTAATGAAATAAGCAATCGCAGCGATTAATGTGAATTGTGCTAATTCCATTTATGAAACCGTCCTCAACCAACCGCGAATTTTATCCAATATCGAGTCTTTCAAATCTTCATCATCCAGATCGTCGAACACATCCGCGAGGAACGCTTCAGTTAGCAGCGCACGCGCTTGGCCGATGGGAATGCCGCGTTGTTGCATATAAAATAACGCGCTCTCATCAAGCTGCCCGATTGTATTCCCATGAGCGCAAGCCACATCATCGGCGTAAATCTCTAACTCTGGTTTAGAGCGAATTTCAGAAGATTCCGAGAGCATCAACGCGTCATGGCGCATTTCGGCATCCGTATGTTGTGCGGGGCGCTGCACGAGGAATTTACCTTGAAACACGCCGCGTGCCTTATCCGTTACCACACCTTTGACAGCTTGGCGTATCGTGCAATCTGGCCGTTCCAAATCAATATGACTGCTCATATCGCAATGGCGTTGTTCGCCGAGCAAGTAAGCGCCGTTCATATTGGCCTCAAAACCTTCGCCCATAACATTAAGGCGTGTTTCAAGCCGTGTTAATCCGCCGCCAAAGGATAGCGCAAATTGATTAAAGCGCGCATTTTTCTGGCTATGTATCGTCGCTGTTGCAATACGCACCGTTTCAGAAGGGTCATCATGGACAATCACGCGCGTGAGGTTTGCGCCCTCTGCCAAATGAATTTGCATGTCCAAATTGACAAACGCGCCTGCATCGCCGCTATGATGTTCTATAACAGTCAGCCTCGCGCTTTTACCTAGCTTTATGTCCACACGCAGATGTCCGCGTGAGATATCTTCGATATGCAGGGCTTCGCCGTCCGCAAAATCTGCTGGCACTGTGATCTCCCAACTTTGCGGGGCGACGTTTTGGGCCAATTTTGCCATAGGGGTTTCGCTAACGCTCCCCGCTGATTGAGAGATACTCACACCTTTGGGGGCGATGAATTTCGGCTGTCCTTCTACGGATAGTCCCGATTGGCCTTCTGTCACGCGGCCATGCACATCCGTCCACTTCCACGCCTCGTCACGGCGTGACGGCAAATTGTCCAAATTAAGCGGCATATGCGTCATAGCCTTCTTTTTCGAGCTTTTTCGCAAAGTCAGCATCGCCGCTCGCGACGATTTTACCAGCTGTGAGAACATGCACTTTGTCTGGCACAATATAGTCAAGCAGACGTTGGTAATGGGTGATAATCAACATCCCGCGATCAGGCGCGCGCAGCTTATTAACTCCGTCCGCAACAATACGCAGCGCGTCAACATCAAGGCCGCTATCGGTTTCGTCCATGACAATAAAGCTCGGCTCTAACATCATCATTTGGAAAATTTCCATGCGCTTTTTCTCGCCGCCAGAAAAACCAACATTGAGCGGACGCTTGAGCATTTCAGGTTTCATCTTAAGCTCGGCTGCAAGTGCCCGAGCTTTCTTCAGAAACTCAGGTGCAGGCATATCGTCTTCTCCGCGCGCTTTACGCTGTGCATTCAACGCCGTGCGCAAGAATGTCATGGTCGGCACACCGGGGATTTCAAGCGGGTATTGGAACGACAAAAACATGCCTTTGGCCGCACGGGTTTCTGGGTCCATATCGAGCAAATCTTCGCCGCCGAGTGTCACATCGCCGCCTGTGACGTCATAGCCATCACGGCCCGTCAACACATAAGAGAGCGTCGATTTCCCAGCACCATTGGGCCCCATAATCGCATGAACTTCACCCGCAGGCACGTCGAGCGACAAGCCGTGAAGAATTTGCTTTTGTCCGCCATCAACAGATGCAGATAAGTTATTGATTTTTAACATTAATTCGGTCCTAATAGTATAACTTTGGAAATTGATTGCGTTCGTGTTCGGTGCTTGACGCCTTTTGGAATTGTAACCACATCACCCGCTGTTAAAGACAACGAAGGTAGGCCTTCTCTGTCCATATTTAACTCTCCCTCGAGAATAATAAATGTTTCATCGGACGTATCATGTGAGTGAAACGGATAATCTCCATCCAATATTACAACTTTCATCGCACCTTGCGACAGGTCTTTGACAAATACGGGAACCGCAATGTCAGCACCTTCGAGGTGGTCATTGATGTTTATTTTTGGCATTCTGTTCTCATTCATATTCTGGGAAAACTTCGTCCCAATTCACTTTTTTCAAAAAAACTTCTGCCTCAGTTTTTGATATTCCATTCTCGACTGCAGTTCTTACAAATTTTTTATTATCTTGGGCATCTAATAATTTGGAAATCAAAAATAGTACCACGAGTACGATTGCTAACAACGACGCTATTAACAATGCTCTGGATTGGGTTAAAAAAGCTCCTAGAAATAGCCCAGGGGCAAATATGAACGCAAGACCCATTGGGATGCCTATGAAGTTATGTAGTCCATAAGCGGATTTTAGTCGACTTTCCCGTAGCAATACTAAAAGTACATCGTAATGGTTAGACATCACACCCACTCCCCGACAGGTGCGTCATAAGTCGCGTCGACATCGGCGTTGCCGCTATTCTTCACGTCTTTGGGTTCAATCAGCAGGATGTGACATTCCTCAACGGCTATCGGCCTGTGAACAACGCCTTTAGGGACAACAATCGCTTCGCCTTGCTTGACATCCACGCGCTCGCCAGTTTCATATTCGAGCACAAACTCGCCTTTCCAGCACACAAACATCTCGTCCTCGCCCTCATGGGCATGGAAAGGATATTCGCCTTTAATTTTGGCGAGTTTAAATTCTTGCCCGTTCAGCTCGGCCACGATTTTAGGTCGCCAATGCTCGGAGAACTTCGAGAACTTTTCGTCTATGTTGAATTTTGCGGTCATGCTTTCAGAATTAGCCTTTAAACGCCGTAACTTCGATTTCAATTTTCATCTTTGGGTCAACCATACCCGCAATAACCATCGTTGCAGCGGGTAGAATATTGCCGAAGTGTTGTCGAATGACGGGCATAACATCGTTGATATATTTGCGATCAGAGACCGTATATTGCACACGAATTGTATGGCCGAGTTCAAACTCTGCAGCCTTTAATGCGCTCATGATATTCGTGAAAGTGTTTTGCGCTTGTTGCGCTGCGCCTTCGGGCAGTTCTCCCTTTGCGTAATCATAGCCGACAGTTCCAGAGACAAAGCACCAATCGCCCTGCACCACCGCGCGAGACATAGCGTAGTTTTTCTCTCCGTCTGAGAGAGAAATAAATTTACGTTTCGTTTTAGCCATGATCTAATTTTCCGTTTGTTGGGTTATGTTATTCTTAGCGCCGTGACCGCGCACAGCCGTGCATTCAATTTCAATCAGCGCATTGGGTGCCGCAAGCCCCGCAACCCCCACAGTTGTGCGCGCAGGTGGATGAGTTGGGAAAAATTTGCGATAAGCGGCATTCATCTCCGAGAATTTCGAAATATCCGTCATAAAAACCTGACAACGCACAATATCTGCATGGCTCGCATTGATGGTTTCGAGCGTATCGCCAATATTCTCTAGAGTTGCTTTTGTTTGTTCCGCCGTAGATTTTGCGTAGGTTCCGCTTTTGCTATCTCTACCTAAATGTCCTGCCAGATATATCACACCATTGGCTTCAACCACAGGTGAAAACGGCAGGGTTTGCGCGCTCGCTTGCGGGCCAGAGCAAGCCAAAAGACCAAAAGCAGCCGCAGCGATATATAGAGGTTTTCGAGTTCCAATCTGCATTAAGAACATCTTTCTTTTTGCCAATTTTTTATATTACTTCCGCGCCAGCATTTCACTCGCAGCCCGTAATCAGCAAGCTTTTGCGCGCCTTTATCACCTTCAAAAATCAAGTAAAACTCCTGTGCCCGCACGCTATCATCAGCCATCCCATCCGCAGAGAGCAACATTAACGCTCCGCCGTCCAATTCAAATGTCGATGATGTTGTTTTGATAATATTGGCCCCTTCTTCAGGTGCAAATAGCAAGCGAACAACATCAATGGCCCTAATGCGAGATTGACCTTCTTTCAAATCGGTATGACTAGCTAACTCACGAGAATATTGCGTGAAGTCTATGTCGTCTATGGTTTGAGGTTTTGAAACGGTAGGCGTGACAGGCGGAGTTGGTGGCACAGATGCCTCTAATGAGGGCGCGCTCGTTCCGCCGTTAACAGGGGTGCAAGCCAGCAGCATTGATAGGCAGACAGCCGTAAATATATAACGAAATGCAACTCGCATTAGCCCACACTACCCTCAAGTGATATCGCGACTAATTTCTGCGCTTCAACGGCAAATTCCATCGGTAATTTTTGCAGCACATCACGGCAAAATCCGTTCACGAGTAACGCGACGGCATCTTCTTCGGACAGGCCGCGTTGACGGCAATAAAACAACTGATCATCGGAGAGTTTCGACGTCGTCGCTTCATGCTCAAACTGCGCGCTTGGCGTATTGCTTTCTATGTAAGGGACAGTATGTGCGCCGCATTGATCACCGATAAGTAAGCTATCGCATTGCGTGAAATTCCGCGCCCCTTGCGCTTTTTTATGCGCTGTGACCAAACCGCGATATGTGCTGTTAGATTTACCCGCGCTAATCCCTTTAGAGATCACGCGTGATTTCGTGTTCTTGCCCAAATGGATCATCTTTGTGCCTGTATCGGCCTGTTGATAACCGTTGGTGATAGCAATGGAATAAAATTCACCTTGGCTGTTATCGCCGCGCAAAATACAACTCGGATATTTCCACGTCACAGCAGAACCTGTTTCAACCTGCGTCCAAGACACTTTGGCATTATCCCCGCGGCAATCGGCACGTTTTGTGACAAAGTTATACACCCCGCCTTTACCCTCAGCATCGCCCGGCCACCAGTTTTGTACGGTAGAGTATTTCACCTCAGCATCTTCGTGGATGACAATTTCTACAATCGCTGCATGAAGTTGATTCTCGTCCCGCATCGGCGCGGTACACCCTTCAAGATAGCTCACATAAGAGCCTTTATCGGCAATAATCAACGTACGTTCAAACTGGCCAGTTCCCTGCGCGTTCATACGAAAATAGGTCGATAGTTCCATTGGGCAGCGAACCCCTGGCGGGATATAAACAAAACTCCCATCGGAGAAGACAGCGTTATTAAGCGTGGCGTAGTAATTATCTGTGAGCGGCACGACGCTGCCCAAATACTTACGAACAAGCTCAGGGTGCTCATGCACGGCCTCGGAAAACGAGCAGAAAATCACGCCCTTCTCGGCCAGTTCTTTTTTAAATGTCGTCACCACAGACACCGAGTCTAGCACCGCATCGACGGCCACTTTCGGTGCGCCTTGAACCCCTGCGAGAACTTCTTGCTCGCGCAGAGAAATCCCTAGCTTGTCGTAGATTGCGAGAATATCAGGATCGACTTCATCCAGAGATTTCGGTTTGTCTTCGTCTGACTTAGGAGCCGCAAAATAATACATATCCTGAAAATCAATTTTCGGATAATCCACCATCGCCCATTCAGGTTCTTCGAGTGTGAGCCAACGGCGGTAAGCTTCAAGCCGCCAGTCAAGTAACCATTGCGGCTCATCCTTTTTGGCAGAGATAAAACGCACAATATCTTCGTTAAGTCCCTTGGGTGCAAATTCTTGCTCAATATCGCTATCAAAACCATATTTATATTTGTCTGCCTCAAGTGATTCCACACCCGCAACGGTGCTGTCGTCAATGCTATCTTTGGCAATTTTTACGTCTTCAGACATTAAGCAGCTCTCTTTTTATGATTTCTTATTTTCGCCCATGCAGATAAAAATGTCTCTGCATCATGCATTGTACTTGTATATCCCAAACTCATACGAATTGCGCCTTTAGGCGCTTTACTGGTCAAGCCCATGGCTGTGACGGCGCGGCTTTGCCCAACTTTACCAGATGAACATGCCGTCCCTGTTGATACCGATATGCCTTCAATATCCAAGGCCATCATAGTCGTCATCGAATTAAGGTCAGGGATAGCGAAAAAGCTTGTATTGGGAAGACGTTCAACCGCCTCTCCAAAGATTGTCAGCTCTGGCTCCATCGCCTTCAAATCAGCCTCAATGGCATCACGTATATCGCCTACATGACTTAAACCACCCATAGCTTTTACAGCCGCGCCAAATCCTGCAATTCCCGCGACATTCATCGTGCCTGCACGGCGGCGGCGTTCTTGCCCGCCCCCTTGTAGCAAGGATGTATAAGGCGCATTGGGAGCCACATATAAAGCCCCAACCCCTAGGGGGCCGCCAATTTTATGTGCTGAAACTGTGATATAATCCGCTTGATACAACATGGGTAATTTCCCAAGCGCCTGCACGGCATCAATAAGGATAAACCCACCCGCATCGTGAACAAGGTCCGTTGCTGTTTCGCAATCTTGGATGACACCTGTTTCGCTATTTACCGCAACCATAGACACGAATGGACGGCCCTTGGCCTCGTCCCAATTATCTAGTGTCGTTTTCAACCAAACCATATCGCTTTGCCCGTCCGCATTGACAGGTATGAGCTCTGTTGTGACATCCGCATAGCTTTGCGCCGTTATGATCGTCGCAGGATGATCCATAGAGGAGATGAGTAAATGCTTGCAGCCCGCTTTCACAACTGAATGCACGGCTGTATTATCGCCTTCAGTTCCGCCGCCATTAAATAATAAATCCTGCGCACAGACCCCCATAGCCAACGCAACTGTTTCGCGGGCATCAGAAATCAGAGCATTGGCCGCGCGGCCATTTTTATGCTGCGCAGATGGATTGCCTGCAACAACCATAGCCGCCGTGACTGCGTCAATCACCTCTGGGCGAGCAGGACTTGTTGCATTATGGTCAAGATAACAGCGAGACATTATTCCGCTGCCTCCAATTCAGACAAAGGCAAGCGGCCCTCAACGACATCTTGGATCGTGATAGACGCTAAAAACTGCTCTATATGCGCTTCCAAAGCACCCCAAAGATTATGCGTTAAGCACCTATCCGTGCGGCCTGTACACGCGATTTTGGTTTCAGGAGAACAACCATGAGCTTTGATGTCTTCATCCACAGCGAATATAATTTTTTCAAGCGTTAAATTTACAGCCTCTATAGCTAATTTATATCCGCCCGCAGCTCCGCGGCGGCTCTCAACGATGCCAGCTCTGCGTAATTTTCCAAAAAGTTGCTCTAAAAATGTCACTGAAATTCCTTGGCGCAAACCAATTTCCGTCAAAGACGCCTGCGCGCCCGCGCCCTGCGCAGCTAAATCAGCCACGGCCATCACAGCATATCTTCCTTTTGCTGTTAGCTTCATAGGAATATCTGGTCCTTATTTCCATATTAGAGCGGTTTTTTATGGCTTTTCACAATATAGCTTGTTAAAGGCGCATAAATTTGAAAGTTAGGCGTGATGTAGTTATCCCGACTAATTAAGTCAAGTATCGTGCCGTAGGTTTATCTGCGGCATTTTTGACTTATAACCAAAGATTATTATACGCATCTAATCTGCGCGAAAAAATAGAGTGAGTTCTTTATGCCAGAAGTAATTTTCAACGGACCAGAAGGCCGCCTTGAAGGCCGTTATCACCCTTCCGAAGACCCTGCTGCGCCTTGCGCGCTCATCCTGTCGCCACACCCCAAAGCTGGCGGACATATGGATCACCGTATTTCCGTGGCTGCCTATGAACAATATAAGCGCCGTGGATTCTCTGTCCTACGATTTAACTTTCGCGGTGTTGGACGCTCTGTCGGCGTTTATGACAATGGTCAAGGCGAGCTGCAAGATGCGGCATATGCACTAGATTATCTACAAAGCTTCAATCAAAACGCGCCATTTTCATGGGTGTCAGGTTATAGCTTTGGCGCTTGGATTGGGATGCAGCTTTTGATGCGCCGTCCCGAAGTGGCAGGATTTATCTCTATGAGCCTACCGACCAACACATATGACTTTGCATTCCTAGCCCCCTGCCCAGCCTCTGGGCTTGTGACCTATGGTTCAGCGGATCCCATTGTGCCTGCTGATGATGTTGACCGCATTGTCGAGCGTATTCGCGTGCAAAAGGGCCATAAAATCTATACGCACCGAATTGAAGGCGCAGATCACTTCTACACGGATCACCTCGACGAAACACTTGACGTTATTGACGACTATTTGGACGCAAATCTCGACCCGCAATATGTTCCTCACCGCGAACCTCGATTGATTGAAGGTTAAACCCTTAAAACATAAACGCAGAAAAGGGCCAGTTAGCAAATCGCTAACGGCCCTTTTTTTCTAATTCAAGGTTTTGTTTCTAATTCAAATCTTTGCTTATAATTTAAGGCTTTACTTCGCCAATATCTCATCAATACGGCGCTGCGCGATAGGATGATAACCGGGGCGAGCAATTTCATAAACATCCGCTGTCCAGTATCCCCAATCTTCTCGGCCTGATGCGTGTAACGCAGCATAAAGGCGGTAGATAAATTTCCCGCGCCCAACACTTTGCAAGAAAGCCTCCATAGCAGGGAAAGCTTCTTCATATTCTCCTTTAATAGCTTGCATGTACCACGCAAAGGCCGTTTCAGCATTTTGTGTCCCTGTCAGCGCAAAAGCCGTATCTAACGCTTCATACTGGGCCATTGTCATGCCATCTGGTAAAGTATTGAGAAAATGCAACCACTCATGCGTTGACCAGTCGGCAGCTGACACTTTGAGCGGATCAATATTTCCGCCTTCAAACCAAGCTTGAGCCGCGGCTTCCACCTCATCAAAAGCACTGGATTGCGGGTCTTTGGTCGTATCAGGTAGGCCTTGACCGTAAATCCATTCATCCAGTTCAGCCCGCGTTAAAGCCTCTGGATTATCCTTATGCAGGTTTTCATGTAGATATTGGATAAAGTCTTCAGTTGTAATACTTTGAAAAGCGAAATCGTTGAAATAGTTTTTCAAAAATGTATCGAATGTCTCGCGGCCAAAGCGCTCTTCTAAGAACATCAGGAAATACTGTCCTTTCACATATGCCACCTGTGAGAAGGCGTCGTCAGGATGGACTAAGTCTGTTGGCAATTTAAGCTGCGTTAGCTCTGGACGTTCCATACTTGCAATGTCAGCCTTTAGGTCTTGCAAGGATAAAACTTGCTCCATCACCGCGCGGCGCTCCCCATACAGGTCTTCCATTACGCGGTTTTCAACATAAGACGTAAAGCCCTCATTGAGCCACGCATCTCGCCAACTTGCATTGGTCACAAGATTTCCCGACCAGCTATGCGCCAGCTCATGCGCCACAACATTGGTTAGGCTTTTATCCCCTGCGATTAAGGTCGGCGTCATAAAGGATAGGCGCGGGTTTTCCATCCCGCCAAAAGGGAAGCTCGGCGGCAATACTATCAAATCATAACGTCCCCAGCGATATGGCCCGTAAAATTTTTCATTTGAAGCCTCCATCAACGGAGTTTCAGAAAACTCTTCAGCAGAAGCATCAAGAATATATTGTTCAGCGTAAACGCCGATATGGTCATTAATGGCTTTGAATTTAATATCGCCCACCGCAATCGCGATCAGGTAAGATGGAATAGCTTGCGGCATATCGAAATGATACTCGCCCTTCGCATCTTTTTCCCCTTGAGAAGCGCTCATAAGCGGGCGCAGCCCATCTGGCACGCGCAGTGTCGCACTATAGGTCATACGCACAGCGGGCGTGTCTTGTAGCGGAGCCATAGTGCGGGCATGGATAGGTTGGGCCTGTGAGAACAAATAGGGCTTTTCTTTCCCTGCTGTTTGCGCTGGCGATAACCATTGCAGACCCTCAGCCTTTGGCGAAGTCGTGTAGTTAATTTTCACGCGGTCTGTTTGCAGCCCAATCGGGATAGTCAGGGCTTGGCCAAGAACTTTATCTGCAGCTTCCAAGGCAAAACCAACTTCGCCGTCAGATATGTCACCTGCGAAAATTTCAACAGATTTTATCGTTAAGTCTTTCGTATCAAGCGTGAGTGTCGTTACACCCTCTTTGATACGCGTAATATCAAGCGTGGCAACACCGTCCAAGGTTTTGCTGTCAAAATTCACATCCAAGTTTAAATCAACATGGGTCACGCGCAATTCGTCATAATTGGCATAGGTGAATTTATCATCTTTCACCACCGCAGAGACATTAGCTTTAGGCCCTGTTTCAGAATGTGTTTCCACTTGCGCTTTTGGCGCGTCATTTGGCGCAGAATTACCGCAAGCCGTGAGCAAGGCTCCCGTTACGAAAATACTGATAATAGCGGTTTTAGATACTGACATAATGACTCCTATTTACAGGAGAATAACACAACACTGAATCGATACAAGTTCAACTACGCACCGATTAAGGCAAGGCAACGACCCCGCCGCTCATATCCTGTGCAACGCCCGTTGTCCCTTTGAATGAAATGGGAAAACGGCGAAGGCTACGCACAGCAAGAAATGCAAAGGCCTGAGCTTCTAAGCCATCCCCGTCCCATGCGACATTTTCTGATGTGAGAATCTCAGCATCAATATGAGCCGATAACATCTGCATTATCGCCTTATTATGTCGTCCCCCGCCGCAAATAATCACCGTATCTGGTGCAAATCCTTTCACATCACGCGCAATAGCTTGCGCGCAAAATGCGGCGAGGCTCGCCGCTCCGTTAGTGAGAGAAACCCCGCGTAATTCATCCAAGACATCAAAATCATAACGGTCCGCCGAGCGCGGCATAGGCCGCGAAAAGAAATCCCGCTTAAACCAGTTATCGACTAAATCTTGGCGCACATTCCCCGCCATAGACAGTGTTCCGTCCTTATCATATGCCTTGCCACTATGGTGCTCCACCCAGCTATCGAGCGGACCATTACCTGGGCCGCAATCGCTCGCGCGCAAATCTGTGTCAGGCGCAACAAAAGTCACATTGGACACGCCGCCAATATTAACAACGGCAACGCGGCCAAAAAACATAGAGCTACGGCACAACGCCTCATGATATATAGGCGCAAGCGGCGCGCCCTGTCCGTTGGCCGCTATATCTGCACTGCGGAAATCATACACACATGGCACGCCAAACTCTGCTGCTAAGGCTGCCCCATTGCCAAGTTGTACGCTCTGTCCCATAAATCCATCCTGAGCTGGATAGTGTAAAACCGTTTGTCCGTGATAACCAATGACATCAAGGCGCTGCCCCCAATCTGGATGGACGGTACAGATACGGTTCACCGCGCGAATATGCGCGCGGTCCAGATAGTCCTGAGCGCGAGAGAATATCTCTGGGCGCGGTCCTTCAAACCCCCACACTAAAGCTGATTTAATCGTATCTTGCAGCAAGCTTCTATCGGGATAAGGCAGGCACAGGCTTGGCCCAAAGCTAAGAATATCCTTGCCATTTGTCTCAATAAAAGCCGCGTCGATTCCGTCCAAAGACGTGCCGCTCATTAGGCCAAGTGCGATATAAGGCTTATCTTGCATGTATATTCCATTGTCTTAGTGCTTTTCTAGACTTTGTCTAAGCTTTCCTTTGACATGAATTGTAGCCTTGTTAGAAGCCAAAACTACAATTCATGACTATTAAGATAAAGACGGCACCAATATGACCGAATATTCCTCTGGCCTTATGAAAACTCTCGTCGAACGCGGGTATCTATATCAATGCACCGATGAGAGCGGATTGGATGCCGCCGCAGCCAACGGCGTAATCACAGGATATATCGGATTTGATTGCACCGCGCCAAGCTTGCATGTTGGCTCACTCGTGCAAATCATGATGTTACGTCATTTACAACGCGCAGGCGGGCGCCCTATTGTTTTGCTCGGCGGCGGAACTACGAAAATTGGCGATCCTACGGACAAAGATAAATCACGCCCTATCCTGACCAATGAGCTGATAGAGCACAATAAAAACGGCATTAAACAGGTCTTTGGTCATTTCCTTGACTTTGACGGACCTAATGCTGCGATTATGGTTGATAATGCCGATTGGCTTGACGGCTTAGGCTATCTTGAGTTTTTACGTGATGTCGGTAAGCTTTTCACAATCAACCGTATGGTGACTATGGACACGGTCAAGCGCCGCCTTGAAAATGAGCAGCCCATGACATTTTTGGAGTTTAACTACCCATTATTGCAAAGCTATGATTTCGTTGAACTTAATCGCCGTTATGGTTGTACCTTGCAACTTGGCGGATCGGATCAATGGGGCAATATCACGACTGGCGTAGATCTATCGCGCCGTATGGCAGGGGCAAGCTGTTACGGCTTTACCACACCCTTAATAACCACAGCATCCGGCGGTAAAATGGGTAAGACAGCGGACGGCGCTGTTTGGCTCAATTCCGATGCGAGCTTTGGCGAAAATCATGTGCGCAGCCCATATGAATATTGGCAATTTTGGCGCAATAGTGATGACGCAGATGTCGGGCGTTTCATGCGCTTGTTTACCGATTTACCACTTGAGGAAATCACCAAGCTTGAAGCCCTTAAAGGCGCGGATATCAACCAAGCCAAAATTCGCCTCGCGAATGAAGTCACCACTATTTTGCACGGCGCTGATGCTGCTACCAAAGCTGAAGCAACTGCAACGCAGACATTTACGCAGGGCATGGCCGCAGAAGGCCTGCCGACATTTGATATAAGCACGGCGGAGCTATCGGTAATGGGGATTTTATCCGCGGCTGTAACAGCTGGCCTAGCAGGGTCTAACGGCGAGGCCCGCCGCCACATCAAAGCTGGCGCGCTGAAAATCAATGACATTAAAGTTGATAGTCACGAACGTGTCTTAACAGAAGGTGATGTCCATGACGGCGTAATTAAGCTCTCCGTTGGTAAGAAAAAACATGCGCTGCTAAAGGTGGTGTGAAGGAGCATCGCCCTTAACGGCCCTTCACCCTCTACTCGTCTTCTTTAGGTCTAACAGCTTCAATTTGTTCCATAATTTCATCGGAGAGTTTTTCACGTTGCGGACGGAAAATGCCGCGCAAGAATCCTGGCGTTAAAGCAGAGAGCGGGTTAACCGAAATTTGTACTTTCTCAAACGGGCCACGCACGGCATAATTTAAAGCAAAAACGCCTTCCCCCTTTTTCCCCAAAAGGCTTCCCAACACAGGAATGTCGCCTAAAATAGTGTTCGCCGCATAGGCCGGCACAACCGTTCCGTCAAAATCAAGTGCGCGTGTATCAAGTTGAATATCACCTTCTCCTGTCATCCCGAGGGCTGGGCCGTAAACCCGCGCTCCGCGAATTTGTAACAAATTATCCGACAAGGTGAACGGAGCTTCAAAGCGATCAAATGATAGCCCATCTCCGCCTAATGTATCAACAAGTCCTGTGAGTGAAGCCAAGGATAAAATTTGCGCCAAAAACGGAGCTTGGTTCAGTTTAAACGCAGTAATTTCCGCGTTACCAACCGTTGCTCCTTCAGTATCAATAGGCGGCAGTTTCGCTGCGATATTAAGTGTCCCACCTTCCATATTGGTAAGACCTAGAAAGGCAGAAGCAGCTTTGGAAGCATTCGGTATCCTCACGGTAACAAGGCGTGTTTTGTCATTTTGGTCACTCACGACCTCTGCTTTAAATTCACCATCTTCTGTACTGCCTCCCAAGCGTAAACCCGTTAAGGACACACCCGAATGCGCAAATAGGAATTTTGCATTAGATATGACATAATCATCTTTTAAAGTGAGACGATCCATAGATGCCGTCATTAAAACTGGAACATCAATAGCAGAACTATTTCGCGCCGTTAAACTTGCACTGACCCACGGTGAAAGGTCTAAATATTCCCCTTCGACAAACAATGAAAAGCGTTGACTTTCTGCGTCAGGCTTTAGTTGCACCGCCGCGTTCATCAGGCCATCCACACGCATTTTAGAAAAATCTAACACGCGTAATTGCAGGTTAGGGGTAATTTCTAAATTGCCTAAAATTTCAAGCCCTGGGGCTTTCAAGTCGACTTGCGGCAAGACAATCGAGCCGTCAACACCGCGCTCTAATGATGCAACGAGTGCGGCGTTCTGCCCAGCGGCTTTACTCCAAATATTCGAGACGGACAGCTCCGCCTGCGTCAAATCGGCGAATAAAGTTCCTGATTGAATATCAAGCCCGCGTCCCAACGCCTTAATTTCGATTGGGATAGTTCCGTCAAAATACTCACGCAAGCCAATTCCAAATTGGTCTAACATTTCGCGGCCAACTAAACCTGTAATAATGTATGAGGTAGGAGGCGGGTTTTCACCAAAAACCTCTTTCCACTCCATATTTGCTTGCCAAGGGCCAATCTTCACTGGCCCAGACATTAGCAAGCCTGCTTTATCCGCTTCAAAATGCACATAACCATTGGTTATTTTCTGACCTGAAATTTCAAAAGGCGCAACCGCATCTGAAAAATCCCCTTTAATTGCATATTCGATGCGATTTTGATCAAAATTCACGAGCATAGTACGTGTGATACTCATCTCTATACGGCCCTGCCCACCAACTTTGGTTGGGTCCACGCCATATTTACTGGCAAATTCAAAGGGCTTATTATCCACGAGATTTAACATCTCCGCAGCAGCTCCGCTGCCCGTCATATTAATTAGAATGTCCCCGCCGACAGGCAAAAGGCGTGGCATCACAACTGAGCCTTTTTCAATCGTTAAAGCTCCGACCGTCCCAGATATAACATCCGCTTCGATACGATTTCCAATAAGTCGTCCATTGGCCCTAATATTCTCTAAGGCGGGCATAGTACGTATATATTTCACCACTGCGCGGCTAACATTAAGGTCGGCGGTAATATAATCTTCGGTGAACACGGGGTTTTCGAAATAGGCTGCATCCAAATTTGCTTTAAACTTCAAATCATCAATGCTGGCGTCTTTGACCGAAGAATCCACCCAGCGGCGAGCCCCGTCAGCTAAAGCAGGAGGCCATAAAGCGAGCAAGTCTCTAGGCCCCATATTTCCGTTCATTGTGCCTGAGGCAATCAAGCTGTCTATCCCGCCCTCTGAATTTTGAATAGCATCAAGGCTCAAATCAAACCCATACCCATCAAGTCCTATTAGCAAATCAGGCAAACTCAAGCGCCTTGCATCAAAATCAATCTGCCCTGACGCGTTGACAGTTTCAAAGGCCAGCGGGGCCGTGAAGAATGGCACAGCATCAATCGTAACGTCTTTTAGTTTTACATCAAAGACAGGCGAAGAATTGATGTTTCCATCATTGAGCGCTCCAAGTTCGGAAAAATCTCCTGTCCCAGTAAAGCTAAATTTTGACGAATTTAGGGTAATATCTTGTATAGCCATCCTTTGCTCGCCAGGTTCTAACGCTGCAGCGAATGTCGCAGAATTAAATGTGAGCGGTTCCTTAAACCCCGTAATCTCACCACTTGCTATATCGAGTGACACTTGGGAGGCTTGCAAACCACTATCTTGTGAAAACACGCTTTCCACATCAAAATTCATTGGGGCATTCAAACGGCTAAAATCCTGATACCGTCCTTTTTTCGGAGCCAGTTCACTCATCCGTAAGTTTCGCGCTATAGCACGGCCTTCAAATTGCGAGAATTGAGCATCCGTAGCCACAGCTATATTTAACTTAGCAACATCCCCCCTTTGCTTCACCTCCCCCTCAAGCATCAAATTCAGCTGTTTTTGTTTTTGGCTAAGGCTTAACGCGTCTAAGTTTAAAACAACTGGAACGTCTTGGTTTTTACTTTGAAAATAAAGCACCGTGTTTTTAACATTAAGCGATTGAAATCCTTCAAGAGCCTTAGCAACATCAGATATTTGCTCAGTTCTGTCGTCAGAATCCGTTTTGGAAATATTGGGTAAAGCACCTCGGTAAACGGGTCCTAAACGTCCGACGGTATCAGGTGTTCCAAGCCCAGCTGTGATTTGGCCATTTTCATCCTCAACCCAACTCAAGGCCCCTCCTTGAATATCAACGCTCGAAGGTATTGGTCGCGCCGCAATCACATTTGTTAGAGGAAAACCCGTTTTTATGGATGCAAAACTTTGGATGGTTTGGCCATTAATATCTTGAACAATAATATCTTGAACTTCAAAAACTACGCTATCACTCGCAGGTAGCCACCGCAGAGATAGCGTATCAACTTTCGCGTTATTTCCGTCAAACGCTTGGAAGAACCATCGCTCTGCATCTGGTTTAAATCTAGACACATCAACAGATTGCTGCGTGATGAGCCATGAAACCGCATAAAGCCAAGCCATCATCAATCCGCAAATTGCAGCAAATAGCTCTCCGCTATAAGCATAAACTCTGCGCGCTACCCTTTTCAAAACACCTATAATTTTTACAGTGATAGGATGAGACATCCGCGCCTTTAATCCAGAGACGGCTACAGGCTGTTCCTGCGGCACAATGCCTGAAATATCAGGCTCAAGGCTGTCTGCATCTTGTATCATAGAACATCTTAGGTCATAGGGCATCATAATACACCCACGCTCACACGGCTTTATCGTGCGTAGTCTTAAAAATCTATGCCTTGCATGTGAATTTATGGTCACAACTACGAATAGGAAACAATCATGGCAAATCTTGAAATCGGCAGCCCCGCTCCAAATTTCACCTTAGCAGCCAATGACGGTAAAGATGTAAGCTTGAACGCACTATCTGGGCAGTTCGTTGTTCTGTATTTTTACCCAAAGGACGACACACCGGGTTGCACAAAGGAAGCCATAGGATTTACTGAAGCTAAAGCCGAATTTGACGCCCTTGGCACAGTTATCATTGGGGTTTCAAAAGACACAATCGCCAAGCATGAAAAATTCATCACTAAACACAATTTAGACCTCATTTTAGGGTCTGACGAAGACGGAGCGGTTATTAAAGATTACGGCGTCTGGGTTGAAAAAAACAT
>JBDVGI010000262.1:0-5003 GCA_039962885.1 Litorimonas sp.
CCGATAGCGTTAAGGCTTTCTTGGTCAGTCAAGGTGTGAGCCCGAGCCGTTTAACCAGTGTATCTTACGGTAAAGAGCGCCCGATTGATGGCCGTTCTAACGAAGAAGGTTGGGCTCGAAACCGTAACGGATTCACTAGCCTGAAACTTGGCGGGCAAAGCTAATATACCTCAATATAGTTTAAACTAATATTAGGATTAATATTGCAGTAACCATCCTAACGGCCTTTTAACACGTAACATTGAATTATTTGGGTTATGTTAGACGGGTTTTGATAAAATGAGGTTCGTAAAATGCGTATTTTCTTAATGACGAGTGTTGCAGTTATAATAGGGCTTAGCAGCCCAGCTTATGCACAATCTAAAAAAGATTTAGCGGCGCAAAATGCGGCGCTCAATGAACGGCTGACGCGACTAGAGCAACGTATGCTAACGGGCGACCCTGCGGCTGAGCGGCTGATGCAGCGTATTGATGCGCTTGAAAGCGCGCAGCGTAGCCTACGCGGGGAACTAGAAACAATTAGCTTTGAACGCGATAATTATAAAAATGAGTTGCAAGCTTTAAGTGCGGACTTACGCGATATGCAAGCGCAGTCTAACAGAATGAAAATTCATTTAGATGCTGTAGATTTAGTGGCTAAGGAAACTCAGGCTGCAAGAAATCAAAGTCTGAATGCTGGCCTTAATCAATCATCGTCGCAATCCACATACCAGAATCCAAACTTATCGTCTGTGCCTGCTGCGCCAGTGTTTCGAGAACAAGAATTTGCACCGCAATCTGAAATAAATTCGAATATATCTACGGGGACATTCGGAGGCTCGAGCGCCACCCAAGCGCCTGCGAATGATTTGTCAGAACTTGGACAAATTGGAAAAACGAAGCTTGCTGAAGGAGATTTTTCAGGGGCACAAACGGCACTGTCTCAATATTTAGAGTTTAACCCAGATGCGCCCGATGTTGGGGAAATGCAATATTGGTTAGGGGAGAGTTATTTCGTGCGCGGTGGTTATGCTGATGCGGCGGATGCTTATATTGCGTCTATGAGAACTGCGCCGCAAGGCATTAAAGGTCCAGAAGCCATGGTGCGTCTTGGCGCCAGCCTGCGTGAGCTCGGCCAAACTTCGGCGGCTTGCCAGACCCTTGGTAGTTTCGCGGCGCAATATCCTAACGCTCCCGTAACTGTGAAAGAAAAAGCCCAATTAGAAGCTGCGCGCACAGGGTGTTAATGCTATTGTGCGGCTAATTTATGATAGCAGCCCATCTTGATAAAAAACTCAAGGCTTTAATGCCAAATGAGACAGCGTCTTTTGCCATTGCCTATTCAGGCGGTGGCGACAGCACGGCATTGTTGCATGCGCTTAAAGATCATCCGCAGCTCAAAATGGTTTATATTCTTGATCATAAACTCCGCGATGGATCAGATGTGGAAGCCCAAAAGGCTTATGAATTTACCAAAAGCTTAGGTTTGCACGCTGAAATTTTGTCATGGGTTAATCAAGGGGTTGATACCGCGATCCAAGAACGTGCCCGCGCCGCAAGATATAGCTTAATTGGGCAGGCCTGCCGAGAAGCCTCTATTGAGTATTTGTTAACAGGCCATCACAAAGATGACCAAGCCGAAACGCTCTTTATGCGATTTGAGCATAAAACAGGCTGGCGCGGTGCCGCGGGCATGGCAGAGATGGAATATGCGCCGATTTGGCCTGAAATGGCCATGGTGACAATATTACGGCCTTTGTTGAATATCTCTCGTAAAGCGTTGATGGATTATAACAATACTCATGACTTAAACTGGATTGAAGATCCGAGTAACTGCAACCCTAACTTTGAGCGCGTGCGGGCACGCAGCTACTTAAAGCAAAATCCGCAAATGGCGATTGATCTTTTAGAAGCCCAATTGGATTTGCGCGAAGGCCTAACACAAGAGCGTCGCCGTCTTGGTAAAATTGCGCGTGAGCATGTAACGCTTGATGAGCAAGGCATTATCACGGCCCGTAAAAACTGTCCGAGTGAATTGCTATATTATTTATTTCGTGTTGCGAGCGGTGAAGGTAGGATGATTGAGCGAAGTAAAATTGTTAGGTTGGTGGAATTTATGCAAACGGCGCGTTTTACTTCGGCGACGCTGGGCGGTGCGCTTATTCGGCGGAACCCATCCGAACATGGCTTCATTTTGTGTCGTGATCTCGTGGTTGTCACAGGCCGTAAAGACGCAAATGTGCCACCCAAAGCTTTGAAAATGTCATTTACGGATAAACCGCAAATTTGGGATGGACGTTATGTGTTTAACGGGCCGAGCGAGTATAGTGTGAATTCTGCTTATGCAGCGCGTAGTCTCATGGGCAATATGGAATTAAAGCGCTTGCGTGATTACCCAGCAGCCGTTCGTCAAACTTTGCCAGTTGTGATAAAAGACGGGAAGGTTTTAGATATTGGAGGGCAAGCCCAAGACGAGACAGGACCGTATTTGCTCAAATCCCTTATCAAGGCGCGACTTGAAGCCACACTTGGCATAAGTTTAGTGCAGTAAGAGGGTAAATATATGTATTATTCACCTTGATGGTGCTTTTTTTTGAAATTCTAACCCTTATATCATATGTAAGTTTAACCGATAGTCAGATTATAGTCAGGCCGATATAATGCAAAATACAAATTTTCAGAAAATTATAGTCTGGGCGCTTATTGCGACAATGTTTGTTATTGCAATAACGGCTGTGCAAACAGGTGTGTCTGGCCCGCAAAAGACGAATGAAATTATCTATTCTGACCTAGAGACCAAGATCAAAGCGAACGAAGTTGTAAGCGGGGTGCATGATGTTCAAGCGTCTCGAATTACAGGGGAATTGAGTACTGGTGATGATTACGTCGTCAACCTCAATCCATATGACACGGAAACCCAAGCTTTGTTTACAGAAAACAATGTCAAATTTGAGGTCAAACAGGTTAAGCAACAAAGCCTGCTAGCCAGCATGTTATTCAGCCTATTGCCGCTGTTAATCATTGGCGCATTGTTCATTCTGTTTTTCCGAAACATGCAAGGCGGCGGCCGCGGCGGGGCTATGAGCTTTGGCAAATCTCGCGCTAAGCTTTTAACCGAAAACACACAGCGCAAAACATTTGATGATGTTGCGGGCGTTGAAAGCGCCAAAGAAGACCTCAAAGAAGTTGTTGAATTTCTTCAAGACCCATCGCGCTTTACACGTTTGGGCGCACGGATTCCAACGGGCGCTCTGCTTGTTGGCCCTCCAGGAACGGGTAAGACTTTGCTAGCCCGCGCGGTAGCAGGAGAGGCGGGCGTGCCGTTCTTTACAATTTCTGGCTCAGACTTCGTTGAAATGTTTGTTGGTGTCGGCGCGTCGCGTGTACGCGAGATGTTCGCCGATGCACGTAAGCAAGCGCCGTGTATTATCTTTATTGACGAGATTGACGCCGTAGGACGCCACCGCGGTGTTGGCACATCTGGTGGCCACGAAGAACGCGAACAAACGCTCAATCAATTGCTTGTAGAAATGGACGGATTTGAAGGCGATGAAGGCATCATCATTATCGCAGCAACAAACCGCCCTGACGTATTGGACAAAGCTTTGCTACGTCCAGGCCGCTTTGACCGCCAGATCGAAGTGCCTTATCCTGATATCTCTGGACGCGAGAAAATCATCGAGGTTCACATGAAGGGAAAGCCGATTGCGGCTGACTTAGATGTGAAATATATTGCGCGCGGCACCCCTGGATTTTCTGGGGCTGACCTTATGAACCTTGTTAATGAAGCCGCACTTTTATCGGCGCGCCGTAATAAACTGAAGATCACAATGCGCGAATTTGAAGACGCGCGCGACAAAGTCATGATGGGCGCAGAACGCCGTACACTGGCTATGACGGACGAAGAAAAAGCGATGACGGCTTACCATGAAGCAGGCCACGCCATTGTGGGTTTGAATATGAAAGGAAGCCTTCCAATTCATAAAGCAACTATCATTCCGCGCGGACGTGCGTTGGGGATGGTGCAATATATGCCAGAACGTGACCAGATTAGCCAATCTCGCGAAGAGATGGTTGCGCGTATGGCGATGGCGATGGGCGGACGAGCCGCAGAAGAACTTCATTTCGGTTATGATAAAGTGACCTCAGGCGCGAGCTCTGATATTGAACAAGTCACACGAATTGCTACAGCGATGGTGACGGAATGGGGCTTGTCTGACGAAATTGGTCCAATTGCTTATAAAAATACTGACCAACAAAGTTTCCACCCCGGCATTGGCCGTGGCTCATCTATCTCGCCTGAAACAGCTAAGTTGATTGAGAGCGAAATTAAGCGCTTTGTGACCGAAGCGCACGAAACGGCGGTTAAGGTCTTAAAGAAGAAAAAGAAGGACTGGGTCGCCTTAGCCGAAGCGTTGCTAGAATATGAAACGCTTTCGGGCGATGAGATTACTGTGCTGCTCTCGGACGGCATTAAACCAAAGCGGCCAGATAGCGGTAATTCACGGCCCAAGGTTTCGGCTGTACCGACAACGAAAAAGCCCAAGGGCTTAGGCGGCGCTACTGAAGCTTAATTGAAATCACAATCCCCCGCCACGGCGGGGGTTTTGCTATGAGGGAATATGCCGTTTCGCCGACCTGATATCATGGGCATTTTAAATGTTACCCCCGATAGTTTTTCGGATGGGGGGCGTTATGAGGGCGTAGAAATGGCTGTGCGGCAAGCCTTGCGCCTCATGGAGCAGGGCGCGGATATTATTGACATAGGCGGCGAGAGCACGCGTCCAGGTGCACAGGAAATTGATGTGGCCGAGGAAGTGCGCCGTACAGTCCCTGTGATTATGGCGTTACGCGAAGCCACACGCGAGCATGAAACTGGCCCGATAATTTCTATTGATACGCGCAAACCTGATGTGGCAGAGGCGGCAATATTGGCAGGCGCAGATGTTTGGAATGATGTCACGGCGTTGAGCTTTGATCCGCGCTCCGAAGCTATAGCCGCGGAGCTGGGGTGTCCCGTCATT
>JBDVGI010000263.1:0-8377 GCA_039962885.1 Litorimonas sp.
ATAAGACTACATTTCCGTTAGCAGCTTCATAGGCCTCGATAATGCGGCGCGCCTCTATGATGTCTGTATCACTTGGCGTTAGGGCCGCATGAATACGGTCAATTTGCGCAGGGTGAATAGCGCTGCGCGCATGAATACCTAACCCCTTGAGCTTGCGCGTCGTAGCTTCGCAATCATCTAAGTCTCTCACATTGACATGCGGGCCTCCAAACAATTGCACATCAAAGGCCGCAGCCGCAGCAACACAGCGAGAGCGCGCATAAAGATGTGCGTCCCATGATGCGTCGCAATCGACCTCGCCAGCATAATCTATAACGCCGTACATCCCAAGGCTTACTCTTGGGTGTGAGAAAATCTCATGACAATTCACAAGCCCCATCGCGCTTTCGATAATCACAAAAAACATCCCAAGTTGCGCAGGCAAACGCTTATCTAGCCTATCAAGCTCAGCGCGGCTGCCAACCTTTGGCACCATGACATAAGGCAAACTTAAACCGCTTTGCGACAACGCCTCTATATCGACCTGTCCGTGCGCAGTATCGACGCCGTTAATGCGCAGGCTGACGTGTTCATGATTGGTGCGGGATAACCAATTTATGACGCTGTCTCGCGCCGCAGCTTTCTCGCTTTCGCCAACCGCGTCTTCAAGATCAATACAGACAAGTCCCGCCGAGCTCGCGCAGGCTTTCTCAAACCTATCCTCGCGGTTACCGGGAACGAAAAGCTGAGAGCGGACGCTCATGCTATGCGCGCTTTAAGCAAATAGCCGTAGCTTCGCCGCCGCCAATGCACAGGCTCGCTACGCCCGTTTTCACATCACGCTTTTCCATCTCCGCAATCAGCGTTGTCATAATACGGGCCCCTGACGCGCCAATTGGATGCCCAAGCACACACCCTCCGCCATTAACATTGACTTTGTCATGATCAAGACCAAGCTCTTGCATCGCTATCATAGGCACAACGGCGAAAGCTTCGTTGATTTCCCATAGACCAACATCTTGCGCGTCCCAACCTGCCTTTTTTAAAGCTTTTTTCATCGCATGCACAGGCGCTGTGGTGAAATAGGCGGGCGCATGAGCATAGGCCGCGTGAGACACGATTTCGGCAAGAACTTTATGTCCGCCTTCTTCTGCATCGGACTTGCGCATCAGTACTAATGCCGCCGCTCCGTCATTAATTGAGCTGGCATTGGCGGCTGTGACCGTTCCGTCTTTGGTAAATACAGGCCGTAAGCTTGGAATTTTTTCAGGACGCGCATTTGACGGCCCCTCGTCGGTTTCGACAACCGTATCGCCCTTGCGGCCTTTGACAGTGACGGGCGTTAGCTCGCGATCAAAGCGGCCAGAGCTTGCAGCGTCTTGCGCACGGCGCACAGACTCGATGGCATAAGCATCTTGTTGCTCGCGTGTGAATTGGTACTCACTGGCAATCATATCCGCGAACACGCCCATTGCATTGCCTTCATAAGCATCTGTCAAGCCGTCATACATCATAGAGTCAACAACCGCTTGGTCGCCCATACGCATCCCGCCGCGCGCTTTGGGAAGTAAATACGGAGCATTGGTCATGCTCTCCATGCCGCCTGCAACAGCAACATCTATAGACCCTGCTTTGATCGCGTCATGAGCCATAATCGCCGCCTGCATGCCAGAGCCGCACATTTTATTGACTGTAGTGGCTTCGCAATGCTCACCAAGTCCCGCTTTAATCGCAGCTTGGCGCGCGGGCGCTTGGCCCTGTCCCGCTGGCAGCACACAGCCCATCACGGTTTGCTCAACCTTGTCAGAAGCAACACCAGCTTCGGTCATAGCCGCTCTAATTGCAGCTGCGCCAAGTTCAGGTGCAGAGACGTTAGAGAATGCTCCTTGAAACGCGCCCATAGGCGTGCGCGCCATTCCAACAATAACAACAGGGTTAGACATAATATTTCCTATTCAAAAAGAATTTCAGCTTCGGTTTTGGCTTTGATCTCATCCAAAGTTACACCCTTCGCCATTTGCGTGAGTTTAAATTGTTTCGGGTTTCCAAGACGCTCAAATACGCCAAGATCAGTGATGACCATATCAATACAGTTTTGCCCCGTTAGCGGTAAAGTGCAGGCTTTCAGGAACTTGCTCTCACCGCGTTTATTTGTGTGATCAAACAAGGCAATGCAGCGCTTCACGCCTGCGACCAAATCCATCGCCCCGCCCATGCCTTTGATCATTTTACCCGGTATCATCCAATTGGCAATATCGCCATTTTCGGCGACTTCCATAGCCCCTAATATTGATAGGTCAATATGGCCGCCGCGTATCATCGCAAAGCTCGTAGCGCTGTCAAAGAAGCTTGATTTTGGCAAAGTCGTAATCGTCTGTTTTCCCGCATTAATCAGGTCTGCATCTTCTTCGCCCGCATAAGGGAACGGTCCCATGCCAAGCATACCATTTTCGGATTGCAAGGTCACATTTACGCCGCTTGGAATATGGTTGGCCACAAGGGTGGGAATGCCAATGCCGAGATTAACATAGAAACCATCTTCAAGCTCTTGCGCGGCCCGTGCCGCCATTTCATCGCGCGTCCAACCTGTCTTATCTTGAGCCATTATGCACGCTCCCTAACTGTAAGGTTTTCAATCCGCTTCTCACATGCCGCCTCGACAATACGCTGCACAAACACACCCGGTGTGTGAATGAAATTCGGGTCAAGCGTACCAACAGGGACAATTTCATCCACCTCGGCTACTGTTACTTTCCCTGCCATAGCCATCATCGGCGAGAAATTTCGCGCTGTTGCTTTGAAGATTAAATTCCCTTCCGCATCGCCTTTCCAAGCTTTGATAATAGAGAGGTCAGCCTTCAGGCCTGTCTCCATAATATAGGTCTCGTTCTGACCCTCTTCATTTGGAAAGTCTTTATGTTCTTTACCTTCAGCAATCAGTGTTCCCACGCCCGTCTTCGTATAAAAACCTGGAATTCCTGCCCCGCCTGCGCGGATACGTTCCGCTAGCGTACCTTGCGGGTTAAATTCAAGCTCAAGCTCGCCACCTAAATATTGGCGTTCAAATTCTTTATTCTCACCTACATAAGAGCTAATCATTTTCTTGATTTGACGTGTCTCCAAAAGTTGCCCAAGGCCAAAACCATCTACACCTGCATTATTCGAAATGGCCGTCAGGTTTTTCACACCGCTATCCCTTAAGGCTGCAATGAGGTTTTCAGCAATGCCGCACAGTCCAAAACCACCGCTCATGACGATCATGCCGTCAAAAGACAGCCCCGCAAGCGCGTTAGCTGCTGTATCAAAAACCTTACCCATAGCTTATCCTTAAAATCACTTCATTATACCTTGGCGCAATTGCAGCACAAAATGATCAGCAATATCTTCGCCTTTCAAACGGCCTTCAACATCATACCAAGCGTTAAGCCAGTTCAGCGCGCCCATAAAGAAAAACACATATAAGCGCGGATCACCCGACCTTATAGAACCATCTGCTTGTCCGCACTTCACAATCTCAATAACGTGGCGTTCAATCTTATTACGGTGCGCTAAAATTTGCAGTTTCCATTCGCCCTTTAAGCTATCAACATCTGTCAAAAGCGATACGCCCGATTGGGTCAGTAATTCAACAAAATTACGAAACACAGCCTCTAACGCGTCACGTCCTGATAACTCATTGGGCTGCTGAGATTGTAAAACCTCATCCATAGACGCATAAGTCATAGCGTGAGATTCGTATAAAATCTCTTCTTTGTTTTTTACATAATAATATAACGCCGCCTTCGTCAGGCCCAAACTTTGCGCAATGTCCACCATGGATGTATTATGATAACCACGGCGGCGAAACGCACTCGCCGCGCTCAATATAACAGAGCGCCGCTTTGCAGCGAATTGCACGTCCCTATCAAAGGGCGCTTTTATGTTTGCAGCTTGCGTCATAACATTGCGATAACACACGAATAAATTTGACTCAAGGTTCAAATTTTAATACTAAAGGTAAACATTAGGACCATATCACATATGCTAACGTCTAAAATTAATCCTGACAGTGAAACCTTCCGTAAAAATGCGGCAGCAATGCAAGAGATTGTCGATGACCTTCGGGCCAAAGTTGGCAAGATAGCGCAAGGAGGGTCTGAACGCGCGCGCGAGAAACATTTATCACGAGGAAAGCTCTTGCCGCGCGAACGTGTTGAGCGCTTGCTTGACCCCGGAACGCCTTTCTTAGAGCTCTCACAAATGGCGGCATATGGCATGTATGATGACGCCGTACCCAGTGCTGGCCTAATCACAGGCATAGGCCGTGTATCGGGTCGCGAAGTTATGATCATCTGCAATGACGCCACTGTTAAAGGCGGCACTTACTTCCCCATGACCTGTAAGAAACAGGCCCGCGCGCAGGAAATTGCAGCAAAAAATCATCTCCCTTGCATCTACCTTGTCGATAGCGGCGGGGCAAATCTCCCTCGTCAAGCCGATGTTTTTCCAGACAAAGACCACTTTGGCCGCGCCTTTTACAATCAAGCCAATATGAGCGCACAAGGTATCGCTCAAATCGCGGTTGTTATGGGGAGCTGCACCGCGGGCGGCGCTTATGTTCCTGCTATGGCAGACGAGTCGATTATCGTTGCCAATCAAGGAACAATATTTCTCGCAGGTCCGCCGCTGGTCAAAGCGGCTACAGGCGAAGACATTGACGCAGAAAGTCTTGGCGGCGGTGCACTTCATGCCAAAACATCTGGCGTTGTTGATCACCTCGCCAGTAATGACGCACATGCGCTGCAAATGGCGCGCGACGCTATTACCACTCTTGGCAAAGCGAAATACGCTTATGAGCCTGAAAACGTAGAAGCTCCTGCCTATGATATTGACGAGCTGAACGGCATTGTCTCAACGGATTTACGTCAGCCCTATGATTGCCGCGAAATTATCGCGCGCATCACAGACGGCTCGCGCTTCACTGAATTTAAGAAAGAATACGGCGAAACGCTTGTCTGCGGCTTTGCCAAAATTCACGGTTACCGCGTCGGAATTCTAGCCAATAATGGCGTCTTGTTCTCACAAAGCGCCCTAAAAGGTGCCCATTTTGTCGAGCTATGCTCGCAGCGCAATATTCCACTGGTCTTCTTGCAAAACATCACAGGCTTTATGGTTGGCTCAAAAGCCGAAGCAGGCGGCATCGCCAAGGACGGCGCAAAAATGGTGCATGCTGTGGCCTGCACAAAAGTTCCAAAATTCACCGTTCTTGTCGGCGGCTCTTACGGGGCGGGCAATTACGGCATGTGCGGGCGGGCCTATGATCCCAACTTGATGTTTATGTGGCCCAATGCGCGCATTTCCGTCATGGGCGGAGAGCAAGCAGCGAGCGTACTGGCCACTGTCACCAAAGGTTCAGACGGCTGGAGCGAAGACGAGCTTGAAAATTTCAAAGCCCCTATCCGCGAGAAATACGAAACCGAAGGCCATCCTTATTATGCCAGCGCGCGCATTTGGGATGACGGCATTATCGCCCCAACAGATACACGCCGAGTCTTAGGTCTAGGTCTGGCTATGGCGGCCAATGCGCCAAAAGAGGAGACACGCTTTGGCGTGTTTCGGATGTAGGAATGGGGTATGATTTACACATCCACCGAAAGGAAAACTGGTTCGATGAGAATTCCTCAAAACCCATTACTTACGAAGAATGGCAGACCGTAGCTAAGGCCGACAAAGACTTAGAAGTCATTGGGACCGCTGGTGACATTCTATCTTATGGGTCGACCAACTCCAACACTGATACCGTAGGTTTTCATTGGACCCAAAATGAAATTCAAGTGACATTTCGGGGCAATGCGGCCATAATCAAAGCCTATGAATTAGCTCAAATACTTGGAGCAAAACTTCAGGGGGACGAAGGCGAAGTCTATCGTACAGATGGATCCTCTTATTTTGAGGATCCTGACGATCAAGCTTATTATGATAACCTCAGAAAAAAAACTGAAAGTTCAGAACACCGCTCCTTCTTTTCAAAGTTATTCAAAAAATGAAAAAACATATTACAAAAATCCTGATTGCCAACCGCGGAGAAATTGCCTGCCGCGTCATTAAAACTGCGCGGAAAATGGGCATAGCCACTGTGGCAGTTTATTCGGATGCTGACCGTAAAGCCTTGCATGTGCGCATGGCAGACGAAGCCGTGCATATCGGCGCGTCCCCTGCGATTGAGAGTTATTTGGTGATAGAGAAAATCATCAAAGCGGCCAAAGAGACGGGCGCAGATGCCGTTCACCCTGGTTATGGTTTCTTGTCTGAAAACCCAGAATTTGTGCGTGCATGTAACGCTGCGGGGCTTATTTTCATCGGCCCCTCGCCCGAGAGCATGGAAGCTATGGGCCTCAAGGACGCGGCGAAAAAATTGATGGACGCGGCGGGCGTTCCAACCACCCCCGGCTATCACGGCGCAGACCAAAGCCCGAAACTATTGCGCGCTAAAGCGGGCACGATTGGCTATCCTGTGCTCATCAAAGCGGTCGCTGGCGGCGGCGGCAAAGGCATGCGCAAAGTCGAGGCAGACGAAGATTTCGATGCTGCGCTCGCCTCTTGTCAGCGCGAGTCCAAATCTAGCTTTGGCAATGACCAAGTCTTGATTGAGAAATATATCACCTCCCCGCGCCACATCGAAGTGCAAGTGTTCGGCGATAGCCACGGCCATGTCGTGCATATGTTTGAACGCGATTGCTCGCTGCAGCGCCGCCACCAAAAGGTCATCGAAGAGGCCCCTGCCCCTGGCATGACAGACGCAGTACGCAAAGCCATGACTGACGCCGCGATTAATGCGGCCAAAGCCGTGAATTATGTCGGCGCAGGCACAGTAGAATTTATCGTCGATGGGTCAGGCAAGCTCAAGACGGACGGGTTCTGGTTCATGGAAATGAACACCCGCTTGCAGGTCGAGCATCCTGTCACGGAAATGATTACAGGGCTTGATCTGGTCGAGCTACAGATACGTGTGGCGCAAGGCGAAAAACTCCCCAAGCAAAAAGACATCAAGATGGAAGGTCACGCGGTTGAAGCGAGGCTCTACGCCGAAGACCCTGCGAATGATTTTCTGCCGAGTATAGGGAAAGTAGAGCATTTTGGTTTAACGGATTACGACAAAGGAGCTAGGATTGATACAGGCATTGCAGAAGGCGACTCGATAAGAGTTTATTATGACCCTATGATTGCTAAGGCGATTTATCATGACGACAATCGTGAAAGCGCCATAGAAGGTCTAATTGAACTTATTTATTGGGATGAAATAGAACCTATTACGACAAATATTCGCTTCTTAAAAAAAATGCTAGAACTAGAAGAATTTAAATCAGCCAATATTTCAACACACTTAATACCAGAGAAAATAAACGATCTAATACCAGAGGATTTATCAAATACTGATGAAGCCCTAGCAATGGCCGCGTCTAAAATATTATTTCCTGAAGAACATGAAACTCCTGAAAAAGGAGCATTTGCAAGAAGTAATGGATGGAAACTTAATATTGAACCATCAGTAACGTACCATTTCGAAAGAAACGGTATTGTCGAGCCTGTAACACTCTTCGATATTAATTCAGGTTATTACAAAGCGCGTATCGGAGCTAATATCATCAGAATGCAAATTCCTAGAACGGAATCAATCGATACGAATGTAGAATCTCTTAAAGCGTTTCATAACTGGCAATCAGATGTCAGGGATAATGCCGTAATATTATGGCGCGATGATTCAAAATTTTCAGTTACAAGGTATAGACCAAGCGGGGATAGCATATCAGCATACTCCTCCAACTCCCTCACCGCCCCCATGCCCGGCAAAATTATCGCGGTGAATGTTAAGGTTGGCGATACCGTCAATGCGGGCGATGCGCTCATCGTCATGGAAGCGATGAAGATGGAAATGAGCCTCGAAGCCCCCCGCGACGGTATTGTGGCAGAGATAAACGCACAAACCGCAGAGCTTGTCGCTGACGGGGATATACTTCTGACGCTCGAAGCGCTTGAAACAAATACATCCGAGGCAGATACACCCAAGAAAGACGCATAATATGACAACAACATACCCGACCCTCCAATTTGGCCTTTCAGGCGAAGCCGCGATGATCCGCGATAGCGTGCATCAATTCGCGCAAGCTGAAATCGCGCCGCGCGCGGCCGAAATTGACAGCAGCAATATATTCCCGCGCGATCTTTGGCCTAAAATGGGTGAACTTGGATTGCACGGCATTACTGTGGGCGAAGAAGACGGCGGCATCGGCCTTGGCTATTTGGAACACACAATCGCGGTCGAAGAAGTTAGCCGCGCCTCTGCCTCTGTTGGACTGTCATACGGCGCGCATTCTAATCTATGCGTCAACCAATTGCGCCGCTGGGGCAATGCAGAGCA
>JBDVGI010000264.1:0-1019 GCA_039962885.1 Litorimonas sp.
TGTTTTGACCAGCATGGCGGAGGTCGGAGATAATAATCCCGGAACGCTGGTCTGTCATGAGGATGAAAACATGGAAGAACGTGTTGTTAGCGGCGTTGCCTATAGCCGCGATGAAGCGCAAATTACTTTACTCTCGCTCGAAGATACACCGGGCATGGTTGCAAAGGTCTGCCGCGCGATGAGCGAAGCCAATGTCAGTGTGGATATGATTGTCCAAGGCATATCAAGAGCGGATAATGCTGCGAACCTGACCTATACGGTCTCGCAACGGGACTTAGATAAAGCGCTAACTGCGTTAGAGGCGGCAAAAGAGGTTATTGGGTTTAAGGCGGTACGTTCTGATAAAGCAGTTACCAAAGTTTCCGTTGTCGGAATCGGTATGCGTAGCCATACGGGCGTGGCCCAAACTATGTTCGAAGCTCTGGCCGAACGCAATATTAACGTAGAGGTCATCGCGACATCAGAGATTAAAATCTCCGTCTTGATAGATAGTGAATATACCGAACTGGCCGTGCGTGCGCTGCATAACGCCTTTGAACTCGATACAGCTACCGCCCCCAAAGTCTCCGCGCCGTAAGGGATAAAGTCTTTCGATTTAATAAGGGACTTATGCGCGCGGCTATATTTGGGCGGGCTTGAGGGACGGCCTCTATAGGAACTTGCGTTTGAGAGGCCTTAGTTTGGGGTGAGTTTAAGCCGCTAACCATATTAGCAATATATTCTGATTTGATAGATCAGTGCAACCGATAATAGCGAGTCCGTTTGACTTAGAAACCGTAGTATTGAAGTCAATTACTCAACACGTATGTAAAAAATACTTTACAGCATCCTTTTTTACCCCTATGTAAAAAATAGTTTACATCTTATGGGAGACGAGACGTGATTAAAATTGAGGATATGAGCGAGACCCAGCGGCAAGCGTGGGTAACGCTTTTGGCGGATGGAGCTGTCTTTGCTTATTTTTGGTCTAAGACGACAATCGGACTGTCACCGAAACTTATTCATACGAATATGGATGA
>JBDVGI010000265.1:0-5985 GCA_039962885.1 Litorimonas sp.
CTTCGCCTTCTTCACCTTCTTCGCCTTCTTCTTCACCTTCCTCGGCACCTTCGGTAATGCCATAAGTGCTTTCAAATTGACGAACGGAAACCCCTAAAAATCCCCAATCATCAATCCAAGACACGCCGCCAGAAGCTGACCAAATCCGTACAGCAGAATTGGGTTGTTGTCCTTCAGCACCTGTGGCCTCTTCAAGAGGGACGCCTTCGGCTAGTAGAGCCTCTGTTTGAGCGTCACTAAAAGCAAACTCAGGAATATCGAAATCATCTGTATCTTTGAATGTGCCGTCAATATGTACAGCAAGGTTTTCACCCAGACCGCCATCAAGCGCACCTGCAAATTCAAACCCGTTATCGGCTGTGCTGCCACCCACGCGCAAATCTCCATCAAAGCCGTCTTCGGGCACTACTGTTGGGATACGACCATCAATGACGTTAACAATGCCGCCTGCACCTGAGCTACCAAACCGCAAAACGGACGCCCCGCGTATGACTTCAATACGTTCGGCTTGTGCAGGTTCAACGGCAACGGCATGATCAGGACTGGTAGATGAAGCATCGATTGAACCAATGCCGTTATCAAGGATACGGACGCGGTCTCCATCTTGGCCGCGAATGATAGGCCGTGAAGCGCCTGCGCCAAAAAAGGTCGAAGACACGCCTGGTTCATGTTTAAGGGTTTCACCGATATTATTAGCGAGACGTTCAGCTAGTTCTTCACCCGTTAATACGGAAACACCCGTAATTGAATTTGATACTGAATGACTCAGGGGAGACCCTGTGACAATAATTTCATCAAGTTCGCCGTTGATTTGGGCAAAACTGTTATTTGGCAATAGGATAAGTAAGGCCGCCGCAGGCAGGCCATAGAATTTAGATTTAGACATAAGAAAAGACTCAATATTTTAACAAGGGATAGACTATAGCGCAGCAGCGCATATGGGAGGGAAAGGCGTGTGTTAAAATAAGGTCGGCGGACTTCGCGGGGGCGGTCCTCGGCCTTGTGGCGATACATAGTTGGCAGAGGTAAAGCTAATATGGGCAACCGTATCAGCATAGATTGGCAAGCTCGGAACAGGAGGAGGCGCTGGCAGGATAATCACATCCTCAGCGATGACGAGCGTTACATCACAGGCGACACCATTATGTTCATGACTGGCGTCATTATAGCGCGTAGCATGAGCCAAGGCGTAGCTTTGAGCGATGAAAATAACGCTGAGTATGAGCCTTAAGACCCAAGGATATACGAGTTTGAAAATCACAATGTGATATAGTAACTATTGCTATGTAAGGTCAACAGCCAATCTCATAGTTTATGCAGTCAATATCGCATATTAAATCTGCTATTAAACCTAGACATCAATTTTGGGTTTTCCCAAGACGGGGTCGGATTTTACACTTTTCTCTACAACTGTTTTCACTGTCAGTCCCTGAACAATAATAGAAAATATAACAATGCCATATGTTGCGGTTAAAATGAGCGGTTTATACTCATTATCAGGCAAAGACAGCGCAAGTGCGACAGAAATTCCTCCGCGAACCCCGCCCCATGTCAACACAGGGATGGCCCCTTTAGTGAAGCTTTTAAATGTTCCAATGATTTTCATTGGGAAAAAGACAGCGCAAAACCGTGCAATCAATACAAGCGGAATTGCGATTAATGTTATGAGTGCAAAATTCGGGGCCAGGCCAAGCACTAAAATTTCGAGCCCTATGAGTAAAAATAAAACAGAATTTAAAATTTCGTCAATCATTTCCCAAAACCCGAATAGGTAATTTTGGGTGTGTTGACTCATGGCAACGGCTGCGCCCTTATTGCCGATCATTAGTCCTGCGACGACTACTGCGATGGGGCCAGAAAGATGATGTCCTAAAATGTCAATGCGCTGTGCAATCGCGTATGTGCCCGCGACAAGCGCGAGACTAATCAAAATCTCAATCGCATGTTCGTCAATTTTAGCCATCATTTTGACGGCGATCGCGCCTGCGATAAGCCCTAAAACAGCGCCGCCAATAGCGTCGACAATAAACAACTCCGCGACATCCAAGATTGTGACCCCGCCATGTCCTGTGCCGTGCCCTGCATTTGCGGCCGCTTCAAGCGGACCTGCTAGTAGGATTTGCTCAAACATGGCATGGCCGCCCGCAGCGCTGCCCGTTGCTACAGCAAGAATGATCGTAAAAATGACAACCCCGACACCGTCATTAAACAGGCTTTCACCCGCAATCTTTGCTTCAAGGCTTTTGGGCATTTTGACAGTTTTCAAGATAGATAAAACAGCAACCGGATCGGTAGGGCTAATCAAAGCGCCAAAAACAAGCGCCCAAGCATAGGGCAGGGCGACATCAAATAGTTTGGCGAGACCCCAAAACCCTGTGCCGACAATAAAGGTTGAGAGAATAACGCCGCAGGTCGCCATGAGGCCAATCGCCCATTTGGCGTCTTTCATCTTATGGAAATCCACATGCAAAGCGCCAGCGAAGAGCAAAAACCCAAGCATGCCCTTCATCAAAGTTTCATTGAAATCAATTTGCTGAAGCGCTCCCTGCATCGTGTCCGTCAGTCCAAGGCTAGGGAATAAGGCCTGTGTGCCTAGCAACGCAAATGATGCGAGCAAGGCCATGACCAACAATCCGATCGTGTGCGGGAGTTTAATATAAGCGCGGTTAACCCATGATAGTACAGCCGACAATACTAGCAGCATGGCGGCAATTTCAAACAGACTTAACATTAAACCCTCCAGAATCGCGCTAGGCTAACGCTCGCCGTCTTGACATAAAAGGGAAAACTTATTTTATTCGATAAAAGCAGGCATTTATTTGCATTTTCTAACTTTAAGGTTATGCCTAATTACGAGACCAGAGATAATACAATCTGATAACAATAAAAAGCGCTGTATATGTGCTGCAAGAATTAGGAAGATATCATGGCATTCACGAAAATGAATTTTGCAGCAACCCTTATGATGGGAGCTTTAATCGGTTGCGGCCCTAGCCATGCGGCAGATGTAGATACGACACTGCGCAGCGATATTGCCAAAGATTATACCGCAAATTTAGATAGCCTTTACAAGCATTTTCACGCAAATCCAGAATTGTCCTTTAAAGAGTTTGAGACCTCCAAACGCTTGGCATCGGAAATACGCGAGCTGGGTTATGATGTCACTGAAGGCGTCGGGCAGACGGGCGTTGTTGCCGTTCTTAAAAATGGACCTGGCCCAACAATTATGATCCGCGCGGATATGGATGGTCTACCTGTCCTAGAAAATTCAGGATTGTCTTATGCCTCCAAGGTGCGCCAAGTCAGTTTGGATGGACAAGAAAAACCCGTTATGCATGCTTGTGGTCATGATGTGCATATTACATCTTTGGTTGGGACAGCGCGGCAATTAATGGCGCGCAAAGACGCGTGGTCTGGAACGCTTATTCTCATTGGACAACCCGCAGAAGAACGTATTTCGGGGGCCAATGCCATGATCGAAGACGGCTTATTTACACGGTTCCCAAAGCCTGATTACGCGCTCGCGCTTCATGTGTCTGCACAAACGCCAACGGGTAAAATTATTATCAATGAAGGCATTGCTTATTCGAGTTCAGATTCCGTTGACATCACAGTGCACGGCGTTGGTTCACATGGCGCAGCCCCGCAATTGGGACTTGATCCTGTCCTTATTGCCTCGCAAATTGTCGTGAGCTTGCAATCCATCGTCTCGCGCTCCATTGCACCCTTGCAGCCTGGCGTGATTACGGTCGGTTCTATTCATGGCGGGACAAAGCATAATATTATTGGTGATGCCGTTGAGATGCAGCTCACTGTGCGCTCGGATGACCCAGAGGTACGCGCCGCCTTACTGGACGGGATTGACCGCGTCGCCAAAGGTGTCGCTCTGGCCCACGGCACGCCAGAGGATATGCTTCCGACCGTTGTGCGCCGCAAAGAAAATACACCGCCAACCAAAAATGACATCAACACGGCGCAAATTTTAAGAACAACCTTTGCTGCCAAACTTGGTGATGATGTTGTCCTCGATCAACCGCGTGCAAGTATGGGGGCAGAGGACTTTGCCTATTTCGTAGACCCTAAGCACGGCATTAAAGGTGTGTATTTCAATGTTGGCGGAACCCCGCCAAAAGATTTGAAAAATGCCGCCTCCCACCATTCGCCCTTTTTCAAAGTCTCGCCAGAACCCGCCGTCAAACTCGGCACAGAGGCGATGGTCGTTGCCGCGCTTCGCTTGTTCGAAGAGGGGTAAATAAGCGCAACTTTTGCGGGCGGCGCGTATGTCTTTCTGCGGTTTCCAGAATGTTACAAACGTTTCGCTATATTTCGGAAATTAAGCCTATTAAAAGTGGTTTTCTCCCCATTGTTGTAACCAAGTGTGGTTTCTGATATGGGTATGTTGGGAGATGCATGAATGTTTCAAAAAGTACAACTCTGGCCCCTAGTAATTTTCGGGCTTATGGCGAGTGGGTGTAGCGCGCCCAAGCCTGAAGGAGTGGGAGCTTCTTATATATGCGAAGATATAGGCAATCCTGAACAAGGTCTATTAATCCGTACCATTTTACGCTTAAATAAATCCGAAGAGGCATCAAACTATAATCTAGGTGGAATTCGCCGAAAGGCGTATGAGCTTTATCAAGCCGACATAACCTATTATACTCTCCAACGTAATTTGAATAATCCTGATACATTTACTTCCACCAGAACCTTTGAATATGAAAAGGTTGATTTTGAGTATGATCGTAAAGAGTTGATTATTAAAATTCCAGAAGACGACGGTATGCCAACCTGTGAGATACGATTTGATAAAGATGGGAAAGTTGGCGAGCATATATGTGAGTTTGATAAAAACGGCGCTGGCCATCGTGCCGAGACATTTAAGGTAAAGTGTAAAGCGCAAATTGAGAAAGTTCGTATTTACAAGGCAGACGAATTATGAGCGACAAAACTAAAATTGGAAATATGAGTGAATACAATCAGGCTGAATTAATCGGAGATACAAGCGATCCTGAATATATTGTCAGATATAACTTATTTGATGCAGGTGAACCAGTCGGAGGATTTGTTATACAAACAGGTCATGCAAATATTACTCTCATTGAACGAAGTGATGCAGGTGATGCAGTTATTGGAGGGGGTAATATTGGTGTAAATTTAGGGGGGGTAGGTGCGGATAATTCTGATGAGTATTCACACATTAATCCTTTTAGTGATAATAAAGACGGTATTCTGGGTGTTGACGCACCAAGTTGGAATCAACCTGGAAAGGCGATTTACGAGCAAACTGTTACCCCTGAACAATTTCAAGATGTTCAAGATTACATCACCTCATATACAGGTGACTTAAATAGTACTGTAAATGTGAATTATAATGTAGGGGCAAGCGTCCTGCCGCTAGAAGACCAACATTCCTGTTATTCTTTCACGCAAGATATATTCGAAGTCACGGGCGGTAAAGGAAGGTTGATAGAGCAATTTTCTGAATCGGAACTCGAAAAAGTAGATAATCTTATAGAAACCGTTCATGGCGACATCCCTGCAATACCAGGGATAGTTAGTCAAAAAGCTAATGATTTAGCAAATGACGCAGCTGAGGCCGTGTCAAACACGGTCGAATCTGGAATTGAGAAAGTGAGAGATAGGACTGGTTTTGGGTCAGCGGGAGAAGATGGAACCGATCAAGATGCCTCTCAAGAGGCACCTCTTGTCCCGACAAGCGCGCCAGTTGATGACAGCAATAACCTGCATGGCCCTGAAGGTGTGTGGCAGACGCTTTTTGGAAGAGATGAAACGGGCGCGCTAGAGCAAGCTATTGAACAAGCAGGCTCCACGCCGCCTTTTGTTCCCTACGGACAAGTTGTACAACAATTCTCTGATGACCGAGAATCTTTAAGGATAAGTGACCCAGAAGCAACGCAACTAGTCACCCAAGCTGCAAATCATCCAGACGCCGAAGCTATGTTTGTACGCTTAAGTAAAGATGGT
>JBDVGI010000266.1:0-10640 GCA_039962885.1 Litorimonas sp.
CGTTTCTCTGGCGCAGTGATAATTGCTACATCAAGGTTTGTCTCTATGCCTTGCGGAGACGGTGTGCGATCATGTGCCGCCAAGCGTTTAATTATCTCCCGTACCGTAGATTTGGCCGTGTCGGCATTTTTCATTAGTACAGCGATAACACTGGCAACATCGACATTACCGTGACCGTCATGCCAGCAATCAAAGTCTGTCACCATAGCCACCGTTGCATAAGGCAACTCGGCTTCACGGGCAAGTTTAGCTTCGGGCATATTTGTCATGCCAATTACATCACAGCCCCAAGCGCGGTACATATGGCTTTCGGCTTTCGTAGAGAATTGCGGGCCTTCCATAGCCAGATATGTTCCGCCCCGATGCACATTTGCACCCGCAGCAATCGCCGCCTCTGACGCCAATTGCGCCAGCCTCGCGCAGATCGGATCAGCAACCGAAACATGCGCAACACAGCCTTTTCCAAAAAACGACTTTTCGCGTTTAAATGTACGGTCAATGAATTGATCAATAATAACAAAGTCACCCGGCGGGTATTGCGCTTGCAAAGATCCAACAGCCGATAGGGACAGGACATCCGTGCACCCCGCACGCTTAAGGGCATCTATATTGGCACGGTAATTAACATCACTGGGCGAGAGTGCATGAGCGCGGCCATGGCGCGGCAAAAACCGCAGCTTTATCCCGTCCATTTCTGCAAATAATATATCATCGGACGGCGCGCCCCAAGGTGTATCTATGCTGACCCATTGCGGATTTTCGAGCCCTTCCAAGTCATACAAGCCTGATCCACCTAAAATGCCTAATACCCAATCACTCATCTTGACCTCATTATGTGTTACTATTTTAGCTTATAAAAAAACCGCCTGCGATAACAGACGGTTTATGAATTTTATGCAGTTTGCTCTAATGCTCTACATCACGCCAAACGCGCTGATAGGTAAACCAAAGCAAGATCGACAAAATGATAAGATAAAGCATCGTTTTAAGCCCCGTATCTTTGCGGACTTCAAGCTTCGGATCAGACGCCCAAGCAATGAATTCCGTTACATCAGCGGCCATTTGCTCCACTGTGGCTGACGGAGCTGGGATAGTTTTAACTTCGCCCGTATGGTGATCCACTTCAGTTGTCGGGGCATACTCAACAAGCCCTTCGCTGAGCGGTGCTGCCATAGCAATTTTAAAGCCGTCCATGACAGGGTTATAATGCTGACCCGGTGCAAGTTCGACTTTTTCGGGCTTTGGCGTATCGTAAGAGATTAGCAAATTATACAGATAATCAGCCCCGCCATTACGGGCCTTGACCATAACAGACAAATCAGGCGGTAAAGCCCCGCCATTAGAAGCCCGAGCCGCAGCTTCGTTGGGGAAAATCGCTGGGAATTTATCCGCTGGAATACCAGGGCGTTCAATCGCATCACCCGTATCGCCATCAATATCGACAATTTGCCAATCTGCAGCGAAGTTTTTGATTAGCGGATTGTTGTTTGGGTTTTTATATTCTGGGTTATAAAACGGAGCCCCTTTATCGCCAAGGTGACGAAACGCGACATGTTTTAATTGGTGACAAGACGAGCAAACTTCGCGGTAGACTTGGTAGCCGCGTTGCGCTGCTGCTTTATCATAACGCCCAAACAAGCCGTTAAAGTGCCAGTGCTTATGCACCATTTTATATTCGCTCTTACCGCTACTAGCTGCATAGGCAAGGCTAGACACACCTGCAATCGCAACCGCACCAATAATGACGATATTTTTTATCGCTTTAAAGCTCATAACCGTCTCCTATTCCGCTGTCGCTGGGGCGTGAGCGCTTGATCCAAGCACAGACTTTGTAATCGATTCAGGCCTCTTGATAGGTTTTTCAACCAAGCCTAGAACTGGCAGAATCACGAGGAAGTAAGCGAAATAATACACCGTTGAAATTTGCGACAAGCGGTAGAATGTTAGGCCACCATCGCCCAATTTAAACACGTAATTATCTGGCGTTTCCGCACCACACCAACCTAGTAAGAAACAAAACACTAAGAAGAATAAGAAGAACCATTTGGCCACAGGACGAAAACGCATAGAGCGCACTTTGGATGTATCAAGCCATGGCAAGACAAACAGCACAACAATCGCGCCAACCATCAATAAAATCCCCATCAACTTATCAGGCACAGCCCTCAATATCGCATAGAATGGTAAGAAGTACCATTCGGGGACAATATGGGCCGGCGTTTGCAGCGCATTGGCTTGGATGTAATTATCCGCATGACCTAAAGAATCCGGTAGATAAAAGAGGAAGAAAGCAAAAATCAGCAAGAACACTGTCAAAGCAAAAGCATCTTTCACTGTGTAAAACGGGTGAAAGCTTAGCGTGTCTGACTTTGTTTTTGGTGTCACGCCAATTGGATTATTTTGCCCAACATGATGCAAAGCCCAAACGTGCAGGCCGACAAGGGCTACGATAACGAATGGCAATAAATAATGCAGTGCAAAGAAACGGTTCAATGTCGCATTATTAACCGCATATCCGCCAAGCAGCCATTGTTGCAGGCTCTCGCCAACAAAAGGAACCGCGCCAAAAAAGCCTGTAATCACAGTCGCACCCCAGAAAGACATTTGTCCCCAAGGAAGTGTGTAACCCAAAAAGGCCGTAGCCATCATAATCAAGTAAATCAAACAGCCGAAAATCCAAAGAAGCTCACGCGGAGCCTTGTAAGAGCCATAATATAGGCCTCTGAACATGTGCATATACACGGCAAGGAAAAACATAGATGCGCCCACGGCATGTAGAGGCTGCAGCATCCAGCCAAATGGCACATCGCGCTTGATCCGCTGTACGGAGTCGAACGCCATATCAACATTTGGAACATAATGCATGGCCAAAATAATACCTGATATAATTTGTGTCATCAGGCAAAGCGTTAAGATGCCGCCAAATGTCCACCAATAATTCAAATTGCGCGGAGACGGGAACGTCATAAAGTCTGCGCCCATGCGGATAATCGGCAAACGCTGATCTAACCACTTTTCAGCCGCATATTTTGGTTCGTATGTAGAAGGATGTCCTGACATGTTACCCTACCTTGATCACTGTGTCGGAAATGTATGTATAGCTCGGAATTTCCATATTCTTTGGCGCTGGGCCTTTACGAATACGGCCCGATGTATCGTAATGCGAGCCATGGCACGGGCAATACCAGCCGTTAAAATCGCCAGCTTCGCCAAGCGGAATGCAGCCAAAATGCGTACACACTCCAACCATCACTAAGAACCGTGGATCAACTGTTCCATCAGCTTTAGGGACAAGACGTTCGTTATCTTCTGCTGGGTCGGGGCATTCCGCAACATTCGTCGCCTCTGCTTCCTTAATTTCCGCTGGTGTACGGTGCCGTACAAATACGGGTTTTCCGCGCCAAAGCATTTTGACTTGCTGGCCTTCGTCTATATTCGCTAAGTTAATTTCGATGGAGCCTGCGGCAAGCGTATCAGCCGCTTTGCCCATTTGCGCTACAAGTGGCCAAGCGATTGACGCAGCCCCTGCTGCGGCAACAGCCCCTGTCGCTATGAATATGAAATCGCGCTTCGTTTCATCTTCGGGTGCGTCCGTTTTATCTGTGTGTGTCATGGCATCAGACATGGTCTGTCCACTCCTATGTTAGTCAAATTTAATCCCTGCGCAGGGCTTTAGTCACTAATCATAAAAAATGCCACAATTTATTCGGGTCACATCGCCGCAATTTTACGTCAAATACAGTTATTAGGCCGTTTTTTTGTAATTTCACCTGCAACCCACATAAAACACAGGTGAAATAGATATAATTTCCTCCACAAGGTCACATGTATAATGTCATATGGGCAGCAAGTTAGAATCGCTTCTTTTCCTGCGGCGCAAGGCTAATCAACTTGCAAAAATGCCCAAAATCGCTATCAGGCGGCATGCGCGTAACCCTCTACCAACCTGATATAGCGGCTAATCTTGGTGCAATCATGCGCAGTACCGCCTGTTTTGATACTGAATTATCCATTATAGAGCCTTGCGGCTTTCCATTATCTGCAAAATCTTTACGCCGCGCCGCGATGGATTATGGCACCCCCAAAACTTTGATCCGCCATGCAAGTTGGGACATATACCAAAACACGCCTAAAATAGGTCGCCGCATCTTGCTCACGACGAAGGGCGCGCAAGATCTAACAGACTTTAGCTTCTTGCCTGATGATGAGCTTATCTTTGGACGCGAGAGCGCGGGCGTACCCGAAAAAGTTCACGCCGCTATGGACGCGCGCATTATTATTCCCATTTCACCTGAAACCCGGTCTTTCAACCTTTCCAATGCCGTTGCTATTGTCTTATGGGAAGCCTTGAGGCAGACACACAAGCTACCCCAGCGCGATTAAATGACTGATATAAAACAATATAAAGATTATTGGCCGCAATATTTACGTGAGCATAGTCGCCCGTTGACGCGTATGTCGCATTATCTACAAACCACTTTCGGCGGAATTGCAATTTTATACGCTGTATGGACGTTCAATTTATTAATGTTACTGACAACGCTCGCCTTTATTTTTGTTTGGGCTTTACTGACCCATATTTTAATAGAAAAAAACAAACCCGCAGCAGCAACACATCCTTTTTGGTGGTCAGTCTTAAACGACATTCGTATGTTATTTCACTATTTGACAGGCACTTTAAAAGGTGAATTACGCAAGGCTGGTGTCTTAGAGGATAACAACTAATGTTCGAAGACAAGCAATCCAAAGCCGCCGCATGGTTCAAAACACTTCGCAATGACATCTGTGCTGAATTTGAGAGCTTAGAGCGTGAGGCTCCAGCCGAGCTTTACCCAAGCAAAGCAGGCACATTTGAATTTGAAGACTGGCAACGCAAAGTCGATAATGGCGGCGGCGGCACTGGCGGAATGTTGCGCGGTAGGCTCTTTGAAAAATGTGGCGTACATATTTCGGTTGTCAAAGGCGAGTTTGAGGGTGAAATGCGTGAAAAAACCCCTGGCGCCAAAGACGACCCTCGCTTTTGGGCCGCTGGCGTCTCTTTAATTGCACATATGCATAATCCGCGCATTCCAGCCGTCCATATGAACACGCGTTATATTGTGACGACACAAGATTGGTTTGGCGGCGGGGCTGACCTAACCCCAACTCAAGCGGTTGACCGCAACCAAGACAGTCAAGACGCGATAGACTTTCACGCGGGCATGAAAGCCGCCTGCAAAAATCATCATGTTGCGGATTACCCGCATTTCAAAAACTGGTGCGATGAATATTTCCATCTCAAGCACCGCGACGAGCCGCGCGGAATTGGCGGCATTTTTTATGATCGTCATAATAGCGGGGATTGGGATGCAGACTTTGCATTCACACAAGATGTCGGACGGCATTTTCTCACGACCTATAGCGCGATTGTACGCCGCCGCATGCATGAACCATGGACAGATGATGAGCGCGAAGAGCAGCTCATCACGCGAGGGCGATATGTGGAATTTAATCTGCTTTGGGACCGCGGTACTACGTTTGGCCTCAAGACTGGCGGGAATGTCAAAACTATCCTGAGTTCTATGCCGCCTGTTGTGAAATGGCCCTAAACCAACTGTATCGTGCATTAGGCAAACACGCGATAATGTGATATTATAAATTATGAAGAAATATTTCCCCGCCCTGACAGCCACCCTCACGTTTGCGACAATCTTGTTTAGCTTTAGCTCCGAAAGCTACGCTCAAGCTATTATTGAAGGCAAAGGCCCTCAGCAAGTTTGTTATGAATCGGCTCTCTATGGCAAACAAGGAACGAAATACACCATAAATGCCTGCACCGAAGGGCTTGATGCGGCCCTCTCTCGGAAAGACAGAGCTGCGACCTATGTAAACCGCGGTATTTTACATATGCGGAACACAAAATTTGAGCGCGCGCGTAAAGATTATGAAGCGGCCATCAAAACATATCCAGACCTGCCCGAAGCTTATATGAACTACGGCGCAGTCCTAATACAATTAGATGATTATGACGGCGCGTTAAAAGCCTTAAACAAAGCCATCGACGAGTTACCGCCAAAGCATTTACACCAAGCTCTTTTTAACCGTGCAATTATTTACGATTCTCAAGAAAAATATCGTGACGCCTATCTGGACTTAAAACGAGCCCTAGAATTACGCCCCGATTGGGACGACGCCCTTAAAAGTATAAAGCGTTATTTGGTGGCTCCTAAAAACTCGGGGTAAGTTTACTGCCTTATATGTATAGAGCTTTGCAATAATAACGTCATACTCGCTCCTTTATCTCTTGAGTTTACGCATATTTCCTCTATTTTCGTCATCGAAACATCAAATATGATTGCGGCACAAGCATGAAAAAAATACAACCTACTTATAACTATGATGATCTGATTATCAGTGGTGAACAAAGTTTATTTGGCCCAGGGAATGCAAAGCTACCTCTGCCGCCAATGCTTATGCTCGACCGCATCACAAAGATGTCTGAAACAGGCGGAGAATATGATAAAGGTCAGCTCATTGCTGAACTTGATATAAACCCAGACCTTTGGTTTTTTGCCTGTCACTTTAAAGGGGACCCAGTTATGCCGGGCTGCCTTGGTTTAGATGCTATGTGGCAACTGGTAGGGTTTTGGCTCGGCTGGTCAGGTTCCCCCGGACGCGGGCGCGCGCTCGGTGTTGGCGAAGTGAAATTCACTGGGCAAGTCACGCCAGATATTAAAAATGTCCGTTACGAGATTGACTTAAAACGAGTTATCCGCAGAAAATTAGTTCTCGGTATTGCAGATGGCCGCATGTATGCGGATGATGAGTTAATTTATAAAGCTAAAGATCTGCGGGTTGGATTATTCATTCCGCAGGCAGGAGAATAAAATGCGGCGCGTTGTGGTCACTGGTCTTGGAATTGTATCTTGCATTGGTAACAATGTGGATGATGTTGCAGCCAATTTAAAAGCTGGCAAATCAGGCATTCGAAAAGATGATAAAATGGCTGAACTTGGCTTTCGCAGTCAGATTTCTGGTCGTCCGGAAATAAATGCCAAAGAGCTTATTCCAAAACGCTCTATGCGTTTCATGGCAGATGCTTCCGCTTGGAGTGCTGTTTCCATGCAACAAGCCATTGAGGATTCTGGACTAACAGAGGAACAAGTTTCTAATGACCGCACAGGAATTATTGCAGGGTCTGGTGGTCCGTCATCTTTAGAAATTGTTCGCGCAGCCGATATTACGCGCAAAAATAATTCTCCGAAACGCATTGGCCCATTTGCTGTGCCTAAAGCTATGTCTTCGACAGTGTCGGCTACTCTAGCGACGCACTTTAAGATTAAAGGCGTCAATTATTCTATCACATCAGCTTGCACGACATCCTTGCACTGTATTGGCGCGGCTTGCGAACAAATTCAATGGGGCAAACAAGATGTTATGTTTGCTGGCGGGGGCGAAGAAATTGAATGGACTATGTCCGCGCTCTTTGATGCCATGGGCGCGATGAGTAGTAAATATAATGACACCCCTGAAACAGCGAGCCGGGCCTTTGACGAAAACCGCGACGGATTTGTTATCGCGGGCGGTGCGGGCATGATAGTGCTAGAGGATTACGAGCATGCCGTTGCGCGCGGAGCTAAAATTTACGCCGAAATCGTCGGTTATGCGGCTACATCTGATGGGTATGACATGGTCGCCCCGTCTGGCGAAGGCGCAGAGAGAGCCATGCGCATGGCCCTGAAAGACGCTGGCATGGACAGTGTTGATTATATCAACCCGCACGCCACCTCCACTCCTGTTGGCGACGTCGCTGAAACCAAAGCCATTGAACGTGTCTTTGGGACAGACGGCCCCTATATCTCGGCAACAAAATGCTTAACGGGCCACAGCCTTGGCGCAGCAGGCGTTCAAGAAGCCATCTATACCTTACTTATGATGGACCGTGGATTCGTAGCCCCAAGTGTAAACATCACACAGTTAGACCCTGAATTACCTACCATCAATATCGCTCAAAACGCGGTTGAAACAGAGATCAATGTGGCTATGTCAAATAGCTTTGGGTTTGGCGGCACTAATGGCAGCGTTATCTTTGCCAAGGTATAAATCAGTTTATAGCCTTGGAACTTAGTTGCTCGTAGTCCTAAATTCGCCTTAATTTCGTCGATGTTTATAAATAGTCGAAGTTTTATAAAATGTGATTATACGAATACAGGTCTAACACCTAAAGATGTGTTCTAACTTCTAGCTTCAAAATGATTCGAGAAAGTCTCCATGCCTCGCCTAACATCTTATAAATTGTTGTTAAATACGCCCGCGATTTTTTACAGCTTATGTATAAGCCTAAGCCTATCCAACATTGCATACGCACAAGATTCTATATTTACGATCCCAGCTCCGCAAAATGAAAGCTATGCTGACTTCGGCGTGGCAGGTGTCGTTCGGGATACTTATGTTGGCAGCGGCCAAAGTGAAACACTCCTCTTGCCTTACTTCAAAGCCGAATACAAAGGCCGGGTGTTTTTCAAACCTGGGCTTGGCGCAGGTGTATACGCCGTAAAAAATAAAGATTTCCGTCTGTCTGTTTCTGGCAATCTATCGCTTGGACGCGACACGGAAGACACACCTTTTCGCAATCTTGATCTTGACAAAGATCTTCTAGAAATTGACACCACTGTCACGGCACTTATCGCTGGGCGATATTATCTACCCTTTGGCGCCATTGATGTGCTTGGCTCAATTCCCGTCGGCGGAGATTTGAACGGACAGCGCATAGATGCATTATTCACCACTGAGATAAAACCTTTTAAAAACCTACGCATAACGCCAGGAGTTAGGACAACCTATCAATCTTCTGGCTGGGTGAATTCGATTTATGGTTTAAATGACGCACAAGCTGAAGCACTCGGCAATGATACGTTTGATATAAACGGGCAATTCGCAACTGTTGGCGCTCATGCTGTCGGTTATTACCAATTGCCGTATAATCTGGAGCTTATTGGCTTCATCAATTACTCACGGCTTATAGGTGACGTTCAAGACAGTCCTCTCGTCGATAGTAATAACGGCCTCACCGCAGCAATTGGGTTTGCACGGCACTTTTAACCTATTGCGCCGCATATGGGCTAATATATGAGTAAGTTCTGGTCAAAACGGTGAAATCACACTACACTTACTTGCATCGTAAATTAACCTAGAAGACTTCTCATGGCTGAACAAAACTTTCCAACAGGCAACCTTATGGCTGGCAAGCGCGGCTTGATCATGGGTGTCGCCAACAAAAACTCTATTGCTTGGGCCATTGCGCGCCAACTCGCCGCCCAAGGCGCAGAACTTGCCTTTACTTATCAAGGTGATGCTTTGTTACGCCGCGTAAAGCCGTTGGCTGAATCTGTTGGTTCTAAAATTTTATGCGAATGCGATGTTACAGATGACGCCACTATGGACGCGACATTTGCAACACTCAAAGCCGAATGGGGCAAAATTGATTTCCTTGTTCACGCCATTGCCTTTGCAGGTAAAGACCAACTCGCAGGCTCCTTCATAGACAATACAACACGCGACGGGTTTAAATCCGCGCTCGATATCTCCGCCTATAGCTTTGTCGATGCAGGTCGCCGCGCCAGCGAGATGATGAACGAAGGCGGAGCAATGGTCACACTAACTTATATCGGCTCAGAACGCGTCATTCCAAATTACAATGTGATGGGCGTTGCCAAAGCCGACCTCGAAGCCAGCACGCGATATATGGCCGCAGACCTTGGCCCGCGCGGCATTCGTGTCAACGCCATTTCAGCTGGCCCAATAAAAACACTCGCCGCGGCTGGCATCGGCTCTGGCCGCCACATGTTCCGCTTCAACAAAGCTGCCGCCGCTATGCAAGACAACACAGACCCGATGGGTGTGGCGGGTGCTGCGCTTTATCTGCTCTCTGATTTGGGCCTATCCTGCACAGGCGAAACACATCACGTCGACGGCGGTTTCCATGCTATAGGCATGCCACAAGAAGGCCCGCTTCGCGACAGTATGCCCGATTAAAAAATCTGGGCTAACTTATCTCAAGATATGATTGCAATCGCTCACTTTGGGCGATTTCAGGACGATGAGGAAAATGAGAATTGCTCACATATCTTTGCACTCATTCAAAAATAGTCTGAGCTCAGTGTGAATTCATTTGTTCTATTTTCGCTTCTTTTGCGGCTTGGCATAATGCCGACCAAGTTCCGAAACTAACAACAAGGAATGGCATTAAATACGTCAGAAACAGTTTTGAAATATCAATACGTGAAATATCCGTGAGAGCATCACCTTGATTAATAAGATTCAAGACTGTTCCAACCACAAGCATAACTATGAGGCTGTTTTTTAAATGTGCCCCTGACATTGCAGCTTTAAAAGATGAAACTTGATAGTCTTTCATGTGGAATACACCCTTAAATACTTCATAATTAATTAGAACAATATAACGCTGTAGTAAGTGTTACGGGAAAGCTAATGAAAGTCAAATTGGGCTTTAACTAAGCCCTCATTTTCGGCAATTATACCACCATAAATATGGCGCGAGTTGGGTGCAGATACATAAGACAAAATTAATTATAATAATTCTCAATATTTTGACCTAATTATTATAATATATGAGTTATGCACATGTTAAACGCTCAACT
>JBDVGI010000267.1:0-11973 GCA_039962885.1 Litorimonas sp.
TGGCAAGGAACGGCGTTTTCGTATGTGGGGTATGGCTGCGATATGTTTTGCGCTGGCCTCATTGGGTTGGTTATTGACGAGTTTAGTCGGTACAGGCTTTACCGCGTTTCAGCAAAATTTCATCACGCTAGAGGTTAAACTTGAACAATCGGTCATTGACCCACAAAACGTGCGTGACAGGGAAAAACTACGCGGCGCAAATTACCGCCGCATTATTCAAGATACAATGTATAAGCAGTTCCCAGACGTTACAGGACGTAAACCCAAACAAGAGCTTTTCGCCCTTGTTTCGGCCTCTGGTGCGACAAATGAAATTCGCCAAATGGTTTATAATGACCCTAGCTTAATCGGGAAAACCGTCAAAGTCACGGTGCCGACATCAGACCAAGTCGACCAACTTTTAAAAGGCTATATCAAACGAGATGTTCCCGAAGCTCGCCGCAAGGTAAGCGATCAACAAATTGCGTGGATTGATGATTTAAAATCTCGCAAAGTTATAAAGAAGAAGTTCAACACAATCCTTTTCACAAACCCCGATAGCCGTGACCCAGAGCTGGCCGGCATAGCCTCTGCAGTGATTGGTTCGGTGATGATTGTGATAATCGCCTTCTTCCTAGCGCTACCGATTGGGGTAGGCTCTGCCTTATACCTAGACGAGTTTGCCCCGAAAAATAAATTCACGGATTTGATAGAAATTAATATTAATAATTTGGCCGCTGTGCCGTCTATTGTCTTTGGTCTTTTGGGGTTGGCGGTCTTTATTAACTTTATGGGCTTTCAGCGCTCTATTCCTTTGGTTGGCGGCATGGTGCTGGCGTTGCGGGCATTCCCCACCATTGTGATTGCTACGCGCGCGTCTTTGCGCTCGGTTAGTCCCGCTATGGTAGACGGCGCATTATCTTTAGGAGCCTCTCATACTCAAGCGGTGTTTCACCAAAAACTCCCACTCGCAGGGCCAGGGATTTTGACAGGGTCTATTATTGCTATGGCGCAAGTCTTAGGCGAAACTGCGCCTTTATTGATGATTGGCATGGTGGCCTTTGTAACTGAAATTCCAAACTCGGTAAACGACCCTGCTACGGCGCTGCCTGTGCAAATCTTCCTTTGGTCAGATAGCGCCGAGCGCGCATGGTCAGAACGTACTGCAGCCGCGATTATTATCTTGCTCGTGATATTAGTGATGATGAATGGCCTAGCGATTTGGCTACGCAATCGTCTTGAAAAAAGGCGTTAAAACATGAATAAGTCTCCCATGAATGATATAACAACAAGCGATGTCAACGCCTCTACGGATGTGAAATTCACCTGCCGAAATGTCAAAGTACATTACGGGGACTTTGAGGCTTTACACGGGATAGACATTGATATTCCCGATCGCGGCGTCACGGCTTTTATCGGCCCGTCTGGTTGCGGGAAATCGACGTTTTTGCGAACATTTAACCGTATGAATGACACCATTGAAGGCGCGCGCGTATCGGGCCAAATTTTGATGGATGGTAAGGATATATATGAAAAATCTCTTGATCCCGTATTGCTACGGGCTCAGGTTGGGATGGTCTTTCAAAAACCTAACCCATTTCCAAAATCTATTTATGACAACATTGCTTATGGCCCGCGAATTCATGGCTTAACCTCTTCAAAAGCCGAAATGGACGCTTTGGTTGAAAAATCTCTGCGCCGCGCAGGATTATGGGATGAAGTCAAAGACCGGCTGAAACTCTCTGGAACTGGCCTGTCAGGTGGGCAGCAGCAACGTCTTGTCATTGCCCGCGCTATTGCTGTCTCTCCGCAAGTTATTCTTATGGATGAGCCTGCCTCTGCGCTTGACCCGATTGCTACGGCGAAGCTTGAAGCTTTAATTGAGGAGTTAAAAGAGCGCTACTGCATCATAATTGTCACACATTCCATGGCACAGGCCGCGCGTGTATCTGATAAAACGGCTTTTTTCTATATGGGCGACCTTATCGAATATGACGCGACAGAAAAAATATTCACCAACCCAAGTAATAGCCGCACCCAAGACTATATTACTGGCCGAACAGGCTAATATAATTTGATCAAGCTTAGCGCATACTCGTTATGAGGTTGTGTTGGCTTTACGCGCATTTTGGCTATGGTAAGGTCTAGATATGACCTCTTCATATTCCATGTACACGCCGCAAACTGGCGTGTGTTATTATCCAGAACATTGGCCCGAAGACATGTGGGCCAAGGACGCGGCGGACATGGCCGAGTTAGGTTTATCATGGGTGCGGATTGGAGAGTTTGCGTGGAGCCGGTTAGAGCCTGTGCGCGGTGATTATGATTTTGACTGGCTTGACCGCGCGATAAAGGTTTTAGGCGCTGCGGGGCTGAAGGTTATTTTAGGCACGCCCACGGCAACCCCGCCGCGTTGGATGTTAGGGGCTTACCCTGATATGATCGCCGTGGATGAGGAGGGCCATACACGCGGATTTGGCTCGCGTAGACATTACTGTTTTTCGTATCAACCTTATCTGGAAGAGTGTCGAAAAATTACAGAAAAACTGGCACAGCGTTACGGAAAAAACTCTCACATCGCTGCATGGCAAATTGATAATGAGTATGGCTGCCATGATACAGTTTTATCTTATAGCAATGCCGCGAAGCTAGAATTTCGGGTTTGGTTGTCCCAGAAATATCAAGATATTGACGCTTTGAATAAGGCACGGGGGAATGTATTTTGGTCTATGGAATATGCAGGTTTTGACGACATTGATTTACCAAACCAAACTGTGACAGAACCTAATCCTTCACATGTTATGGATTTTCGTAGATTTAGTTCGGATCAAGTTGGGATATTCAACCGAGTTCAAACGCAGATTTTACGGGGCCACACGGATGCTCCGTTGATTCACAACTACATGGGCCGAGTGACAGAGTTTGACCATTTTGATGTTGGCGCAGATTTAGATATCGCGGGTTGGGATAGTTATCCCATGGGGTTTCTTGAAGACCGTTCCGATAAAGAGGCGAGCTGGCAACGTGAATTTATGCGCCAAGGTGATCCTGATTTTCAGGCCTTTCACCATGATTTATATAGCGCTGTTGGCCGCGGGCGTTGGTGGGTGATGGAGCAGCAACCTGGCCCTGTGAATTGGGCTCCTTATAATCCAGTCCCGCTGCCGGGTATGGTGAGATTATGGAGCTGGGAGGCGGCCGCGCATGGAGCCGAAGTCGTGAGTTATTTTCGCTGGCGGCAAGTGCCATTTGGGCAAGAGCAAATGCATGCAGGCCTACAAAATCCAGATGGCTCACCCGCGGCGGCTTGGAATGAAATCGCGCAATTTACTGATGAAATCATGCAGTTAGATTGGGACGTGGCAGCCCAAAAGTCCGATACAGCCTCCGTTGCGATTGTTTTTGATTATGCCTCTTGTTGGGCGTGGGATACGCAGCCTCAAGGGCAAGATTTTCAGTATTTCCGTCTTATCTTAGAGCTGTATAGCGCGCTGCGAAAATTAGGACAGAATGTCGACATTCTTCCGCCAAATACGTCTGATTTTGGCACGGCAAAATTGGTGCTTATTCCTGGGTTATTCACGTGGAATGATCCCATAAAATCGGCGATGAAATCAACGCAGGCTCGCGTTATTATCGGCCCGCGAAGCGGCTCTAAAACACCAAATTTTCATATTCCAAAGACGTTACCGCCTGATCTGGAGCCGCTTGGGGTTAAAATAACAGCCGTAGAGAGCCTGCGTCCTGACGCGTCAAGTGAGCTGGAAGGCGGCGGCGCGTTTCACATTTGGCAGGAATTTATCGAAATTGGCCAAGGTGCAAAAACCGAGCGTTTTCGCACAGACGGACAAGCAGCTTTTATACGTTCAGGCAATCTCTTTTACCTTGCAGGTTGGCCTGACGCGCAAGCGGCGAAAGATATATTGTCAAATCAATTGACGCAGTTAGGACTTGAAATTGAGGTTTTATCTGAGGGCTTACGTCGCCGCGATATTGGGCAATATAAGGTTTATGTAAATTACGGCCCACACGCGAATACAATTCCCTCACACAAAAGTACAGCCGATCAAAGCAGACATGAGATTGCGGCTGCGGGTGTGGGTGTTATAGATAAAAGAACAGGCCAACGTATCCTTTGACGACAAAACTCTAAGGAGCTTAGGAAAGCCGCCTGTTGGAATGAACGGCGATCAGATGATGTTTTTGCCATGATAAGGCAGCGTAGCCGCTACAGGGTTTTTGATGCTGGCTTTTATGCTTATTTGCTTACAAAAGACCCTTTTAAGAGCACATAAAGTCGTAAAAAAAATGAATTGCCAAGCTAAATTTTTTATCTAAAGGGAATATATGTTATCTGTCCTTGATATATTTCGCGTTGGTATCGGCCCGTCTAGTTCTCACACGGTTGGACCTATGCGTATTTCCCATAGATATTTACAGCGCCTAGAGCGATTGAAATTATCAAAGCGTATGACGGGTGTTAAAATTCTTTTTCGCGGCTCACTGGCTTTTACGGGTCACGGTCACGGTACCCCCCGCGCGGCGCTTTTAGGGCTTTTGGGGTTTAAACCAGAAACTATTGATATGGCGCAGGCTGAAGCGGCATTAAGTCAAGTACATGAACACAAGACATTTATGTTGTGTGGGCAAATTATTAATTTTGACCCTGCAATAGATATAGTGCTCGATTATGAAAAACCTGCGGCTCTGCACCCAAATGAAATGGTAATGCAAAGCTACGGGGCAGACGGTGTGTTGCTTGATGAGCGTGTCTATTATTCTACAGGCGGCGGATTTATCGCCAGTGCAGAGCAACTGAAAACTCCAGTCAAAGACGATCTTATTGCGGGTACGCGTATCGCGAAATATCCATTTTCTTCCGCCTCAGAACTGCTTGAACATTGCCGCCGTGAGTTTAAATCGATCGCAGATATTATTATAACTAATGAATTATCACATCATAGCAAAGAAGACATCAACACGCAGCTTGACCGTATTTGCGATGTGATGATGCAAAGTGTTGAGCGGGGGTTAAACACGCCTGGAACTCTGCCTGGCGGGCTGGATGTCTCGCGTCGTGCGCCAAAATTATGGGCGGAGTTGCAAGGCAACCCGAATGCGAATGAGCGCGAAGTCCTGTTTGATTGGCTTAATGTTTATGCCATGGCTGTGAACGAAGAAAATGCTGCGGGCGGGCAAGTCGTGACCGCACCAACAAATGGAGCCGCAGGCATTATACCTGCGATTATTCGTTATTATTGCTGTGAGGATTCGGGCGCGCTTGACCGAAATAAAATTCGTGTCTTTCTTTTGACTGCAGGCGGGATTGGGTTGCTTTATAAACAAAGGGCGTCAATTTCTGGAGCGGAAATGGGTTGCCAAGGCGAGGTTGGTGTGGCCTGTTCTATGGCTGCTGGCGGTCTTGCGGCGGTTTGGGGGGCGCGGCCAGAACAAGTCGCTTCTGCGGCAGAAATCGGTATGGAGCATAATCTGGGCTTAACCTGTGACCCCGTTGGCGGGCTTGTGCAAATCCCGTGTATAGAGCGTAATGCGATTGGCGCAGTCAAGGCGGCTAATGCTGCGCGCCTTGCCCTGCATAGCTCAGGCCAGATGAAAGTCAGTCTGGATCAAGTGATTGAAACCATGCGCCAGACTGGTTTGGATATGAGCAGTAAATATAAAGAGACAAGCCAAGGCGGACTCGCTGTGAACGTGATCGAATGTTAAGGCAGTTTAGCGCGTATCAAACTTATCTTTGCGCCTGACACCCATCAGTAATTTTGTTTCAAGGCGTCCGCGCAACGCACCGTAATAGGCATTGAGAAAATCAATGTTCTCTTCATTGCCAGAGGCTTTCCAACCGATTTTATTGCGGATACGGGTAGCAACATCTTGTAAAGTTTCAGGGTCTCTCATGCGCAGAACATCTTCGAGTACATGCAGTTCTTTGACGCCATATGCCCCGACCTGCGCGGGGGTGAAAGCAAACCGCTCTCGCCCTATCACATCGGCGCTAGCGAGGTCCTTGGCTAAGATGGGCCGTGGCGTTTTGACAACCCATGTACCAGCGATAAGATCCCCTGCGCGCAAGCGGTCTTTATTAAAGAGCAGGAAGAATAAAAAGATACAGGACCAAATCAGGCCTAAGCCGCTCATCCAGCCATCTACGCCCGTCGCTCCAGAGCCTGCAAGGAAGCTGAGCGGCAGGAAAAACTCTATTTCCCGCAAGGCATTGCGGGCAAAAACAGAATTGGCAGATAGGCGTGGTTTTCCGCGAGCCGCAACACGAATTTTCATGATACGTTTGCCGGGTGTGGCGGCGCGGCGGCTCATTTCAAACGCAGTAAAATAAAAACTTCTCAGAAAAAATGCGAATAAAATCAAAAGCGATAAGGACGTTTCCCACTGCTCTGTTTTAACACCTGAATAGATCAATATGAACAAAGCCGCGATAAACATGAGGATAATGAAAATCAAATCTAAGGTCATGGCGCCAATGCGCGCGCCAATATCGGCCAGCGTCACACGTAGGTCTACGCCTTCGGGTGTGATAAGCGTACGGCGGCCAGATTCTTGATATGTTGTGCTCATATAGATCCCGCTTTGTTTTTTTGCGGGTTTATATCAAGTTTCGAAAAATCTCTGGGAATATAAAAATAGCTCAACCATATGGTCAGCATGATGAGGCCAATAACATATCTTAGCCAATCGGCATTAATTAATTGTCGTCCGTAGCCTTCTAATAACCCCGCAAAAAGTAGCATGATAATAACACCTGCCATCGCCAACCCGCCAGTTTGTCCTGCATGACTGGCAGCATTTATGCGTAAGCGTTCGCCAGGAAAGGCTATGGCGCGGCCAATGTACAACCCTGCTGCGCCTGCAAGGATAATTGCAAATATTTCGGTAGTTCCGTGAATGGATAACCACCCACCAATTTCAAGGCCCAAATCGCGGCTAGCATAAAGCCCGATAAACCCGCCAAGCATTAGTCCTGTCATCAATAACAAAATAACCGTTGGAATACAAAATGCAAAGCCGAGGGCAAAACATAATATAGCGACGCGCGAATTATGCGAAAATAAAAATGCCGCGAAAACTCCAAGGCCGCCTTGCCCTTGCTTATCGTATAAAACAGCGCGTAAACTTTCAGTTGAGGCGGCAGGGCTGCGCTCCCCCGCGAGCCCTGATGGAACAAAGGCGTAAAACCAATCTGGATTACTTATCTCTAAAAAATATCCAAGCAGTGTGCCCAAAACTAAAATAGCTGTCGATACAGCCGTGTCTTTCCATAAAAGCTGCATGGCGCGAGGCCAATCATGTCTGAAAAAACTGACAATACGGCGACCTAAACCAATCTGAGAGCCATATATGGCATAATAGGCACGAGTGGTTAGGCTCTCTAGATAGGTGATGACGCTTTGATCTAGAGACGTTGCGCGCGCAACGCTTAGCGCGGATAAGGTTGCGCGGTAAAGCCGAGGTAGGCGCAACATATCTTCATTAGATAATTGCCGAACGCGTCCCGCTTCGACCTTGCCAAGCAAAGCTTCCAGCGCGCGCCAATCCTCTTTGCGTTCCTCGCGAAAGCGTTGGCTTTTCAAAGTGAGTTGTAGATTAGATGGCATTGCGAGCTTTCAATTCCAAATAGCTATTAAGGACAGACATGTTGAGTGTATCAGGGTCGGCGTCAACAATATGTGCCCCCATACGTTTGAGCCGCGCTATAACGATATCGCGTTCACGAATGAGCGTTTCGGCAATAACAGACGCGGCCACGTCTTGGGAGTTTTCAGGTGGGCGCGTGATAAGGTCTTCTAGCGCTTGATTGCGAAAGGCGACGAAAATGACAATATGACGCCGAAGTAAACGTCCCATATTTTCTAGCATTAATTCGGCTTGTGTTGTGTCGACAAAATCTGTGAAAATCACAATAAGGGTACGCCGCTTCAAGTTTTGGGCAAGCTGCGAGAGCCCGAGTGTGAAATTTGTTTCTGAGATGGAATAATCTATTTGCGCTGATAGTTTCTGTAGCTGCGCAAAGGCGTGCGTCCCAGCAATAGGCGGCGTGTATAGATATGGCTTACGGTCAAAAGCATAAAGCCCAACACGATCCCCAATTTTTAAGCTCACAAAACTCATTAGCAAAGCAGCATTTAAAGCGCGGTCAAGCTTCGTCACAGCACGGCCTTGCGGGTCCGTCATGTCCTCGCTCATCAAATGACCGCTATCAAAAGCAAAGATAATGTTGTGATTACGTTCCGTGCGATATTCGCGCGCAAGTAATTGATTGTGACGCGCGGAATGTTTCCAATCAATTGTGCGTTTATCCATGCCTGGCATAAATTCCGTCAGGGCATCAAATTCCGTGCCTTCGCCCTTTAGGTCTTGGATTTTATTTCCAAAGGTAGCATCGCGGGTGAAAATCTCTAGAGCTTTTTCTTTGACAAGACGTGTGTTGGGAATCACGGGGATGTCTAGAGTTATCTCATCCACACGCTGTCGCCACATAAGACCAAGCGGGCCTTGCCAGCGTTGCCAGAGCCGCTCTATGACGGCTTCGCCGCGCCGCCGCGCTGTTAATGTAAAAACAGATAAAACCCCGCCTGCATTCGGCTGTGCATAAACATAATTCGGATGTGCGCTTAATCTATCATTGACAGATAGGCGTAGTTGCGGGGTCTTAGGAACTGGACTCTTATCCCCGTAGATTGATTGAACCCAAAACTCTTCGGACTCGCCGATATAAAAATGCGATGGCGCTTCATAATCAGGCTTCATAGCCTTTATAGGTGTTGCCATAAATCCGTCTAGGAATATCAACCCCGCCATAGCTGCTAACCATGCTGCCCCGATCGTCCACAGCGCAGGAATAAATGCCGCGGTTAAGAGTGTGATCGGTAAGCCCAGAGCCATGAGGATAGCGGCGCGGCGCGTTGGATACAAACTTGCGCGCAAGGTATTATCTTCGGGCAATCTAGTTTTCCCAATTTTTGATATTTTGTGTTTAAACGCCAAATGAAAGCCTATTTATCTGATGTCTATTTATTCGCGGGTGTCTCATCGAGGCGCTTGAGTTTGTTCAATCACCGCAGCGATAACTTCATCCGCAGTGCGGCCTTCAATTTCCGCAGCAGGGGAGAGTATAGCACGGTGACGTAATGCGGGCAGGGCAATGGCTTTGACGTCATCAGGGATAACATAATCACGGCCCTTAAGTGCCGCATAAGCCCGCGAAGCAGATGCAATCATCGCGGCGGCCCGCGGACTTGCGCCTGTCTCAAAGAGTGGATTGTCCCGTGTCCCACGAACAAGGTCGACAACATAATGCGTGACTTCGTCAGTGAGACGAATATGCGAAATGATTTCTGATGCCGCAGCGAGGGATTTTTTCGTTACAACAGGTTTTAAACCGAGTTCTTTTAAGTTGGGTGTTCCCGTGCGTAAGCCATGTTGTTGTACGATACGAATTTCATCATCCCGCGTCGGGTAAGATAGGATATGTTTGAATAAGAAACGGTCAAGCTGCGCTTCGGGGAGTGGGTATGTGCCTTGCTGTTCGATTGGGTTTTGCGTAGCAATGACCATGAAATTATCGCCGAGGTTAAAGCTCTCTCCGTCAATCGTGACTTGGCGCTCTTGCATCGCCTCGAGCAAAGCAGCTTGTGTTTTGGGAGGTGTTCTGTTGATTTCATCAGCCAAAAGTAAGTCGCAAAATATAGGGCCTTTGACGAGTTTAAATTCATTAGTTTGAAAGGAAAAAAGATTTGTTCCTAATAAGTCTCCGGGTAACAAGTCAGGCGTGAATTGAATGCGGCCAAAATCGGCTTTGATAAGATAGGCAAAGACCTGTGCCAAAAATGTTTTGGCTGTGCCAGGGACGCCTTCCAGTAAAATATGCCCGCGCGAGAGCATGGCAACCAATAACAAATCAATTGTGTCCTCTTGACCAATAATGGCTTTGCTGATTTCCGCTCGTAAATTGGCAGATAGATTTTCAATAGGCTCTAGGTTCACGACATCATCTCCTCTTTCCAGCGCGTTAAGGCGCGGGCATGTTCAATTAAATTTTCTGTGTCTTGCGTCTCGCTTATTTGAGCGAAATTAGGGTTTATCTCGCGCTGCTTTTCACGGGTGTGAATGGCGCGGTCAATGTAGTCTTGGCTTTGGCCAATTAACCCCATATTGCGTATAATTTGCTGTCGCGTAAGCTGGGCATAATCAGGCGCCATATGCCCAACGCGGTTTGATACAGTCATAAATTCCGCCGCGCTTTTCGCTAGGGAAACTGGCCCTTGGGCAAAGTCAGGCTTGAGGGCTAAAGGATCGCCAAAGCGTGAAAAAGCTTGCCATGTAATAATTCCGCCAGCGGCAAGCAAGCATAATGTTGCGGCCAAAAACGGCGGTTGTGTCATGAGTTTAATAATGTTTCGGCCTCCGCCAAGCCCATGAACAGATAGATCAAATATCACAGCATGGCGTTCAAGGCCCTCATAAGCGGCGATAACATCGAGCATATCGACGGCCAATCTAGCGCGGCTTTGTGTGGATATGCCGTGGGTGTTGATGACGTCTGGTTCTGATAAAATATAAGTCTGTGTGTCTTCAAGATGAATAAGAATGGGACGACCATCTGCGGTCAAAATAATCTCGGGATCTAGTTTGGTATCCGTTAGATCAAATGATTGGAGTTGATCAAATTGGCTATCAATGACGTAGACATTAGAATTAAGTGAGGTGGTCTCTGTAACTTGATCATCACTTTCTGCGTTGGGCATATTCAGAGCGCTAAACTCCAATTTATACTCTTCGCCGCTGTCTTCGGCTTCTGTATGTGTGATTGCTAAATCTAGGCCAGCATCATTTAATAACTTTGATAGGCTGGTGTTTGGCGTGACACTATTTTTTCTGCGTTTGTCCACCCATCCTGGAGCTTTGCGTTTTGGCGCGGTTGCCCATTTGGGCAGGACAATTAATTTGGCCTCCTTTTGCGGAAGATCTTTGAGCGTTTCGCTTTGATAAGTGTTTGGCAGCGTATAAATTCGAAGTGGCCGCGTCTCCCACCTACGTTTGGGGGCTGCTAGATTTGGCGATAAAGTCACGTCATAATTCATATTTTTTAAAAGTTGCACATATCCCGCATATCCAACTGCAGATAAAGAGCGCGGGGTTGGACTGCCGCTTTTGTCTTTGCGTAAATCTTGCGCGTAACCTGATAAGGCAATAAGCGCGGCAAATGAAAATATACCAATTAAAACAAGCGTGATGATGGTTGTGGGGTTAAACAAAAAACTTAGACCCGCGCCATCACGGCGCTTGCGCCCAGATAAAGTATTTCGGACGATTTTATTCATGCGGCTTGTTCTTGTTGCTCACGCGGAGTCCATTGACCAGATTGGTCTGTGAGTTGTGCATAGGCGGAACGGGCTGCATTAAACTCGGTCTGTCCAATGTCTTGCCCACCAAAAAAAGAGCGTTCAACAGTAGCCGCTATACTTGAAAAAACAGTTCTCGCATCTGCTGTTAGAATTGAGAGCTGACCAATTTCGCGTGAGGTTAGAGAACGGCGAATAACATTGGGACGATTTGCATCAATGTCTTGGATTGATCGAAACAGTAAGACATGGACGGCCTGGGCATATTTGCCTTGCGCGGCGAGAGCATCAATTTCACCGAGTAAAACACGGGCTTGATTGTGTTCAGGTTGGTAGAGAGGGGTTGGCAGCTCGTCTTCGGCTTTGCCGCGCGATCCAATGCGCGCGGCCATAATTGTTGTGACGATCAAATATATCGCCCCCATTATTAACGCACCAAGGCCAACATAAAAAAGGATATACAAAAGCGGACCGAGAAACTCAAATATAACGCTAATAAATTCCCCTAAAGCTTTTAGCCACTCAGGAGTTTTTGGCGGCGGGGGGGCTTGAGTAAACTCAAATTGTAAGCTGTCATTGCGCTTGAGTTTACGAAAGGCCTGCGCAAAAACTTCATCAT
>JBDVGI010000268.1:0-6376 GCA_039962885.1 Litorimonas sp.
GAACTCGCGAACAAGTCCCCTTCATTAATTGTTGGTGGATGTATGTTAAATCGCAATCAATCGGCTCATCAGCATTTAACTTATACGGATGTCGCTATCAGAGAAGCTATCGCATCAGGTAAAAACCACCTAGCGTTTGACGAGAAAATTTTGGCCAAGATTGAGTACAAACAATCAATTGAGCAAGCGATTAAACTTGGACTTGATAGAAAGTTATTTTCAGTCGCTTACCAACCCATCATCGATTTGATGACAGAACAACCTATTGGGTTCGAGGCTCTCATAAGATTACAAACAGAAGCTGGCACATCTATTTCGCCTGTGAATTTTATCCCAATTGCAGAAAGTGCAGGCCTGCTCAATGATATTACAGATTATCTTTGCGATAGAGTTTCTGCTGAAGCCGTAGAAATTTATAAGCTATTCAAAAATTACGACACTCAACCCTATGTCAATGTCAATATTTCTCCGTCCCAGCTTATAGACGTTAAGCGAACAGTTACCGCTTTAAAGCACGCCGAAAAAAGTGGAGTGAAAATAAATGTAGAAATTACGGAATCTGGAATTCTCAACGACGATAGCGCACGCCGCATATTTAACGTGTTTCAAACCGAAGGATTTTCTATTGCCATTGATGATTTTGGTACAGGGCATTCTTCAATTCAACATCTCGAAAGATACAACTTCTCAACGCTTAAAGTCGATCAAAGTTTTGTCAGTAACATCGACGACCCACAAGCTTATAGGTTTTTGAATGCAATCATAAACTTGGCGCGCACTGCTGCAACCTACACAATTGTCGAAGGCGTTGAAACATTGCAACAAAAGCTTCTTCTCATGAAAATGGGGGTTCGGTTTTGTCAGGGGTATTACTGGGGGCACCCGATGAAAATATCAGAACTCGAGATTTACCTCACTGAAAAATATGGTTTCAATAAGGCCCGCAAGATCGATTTATCCATGTAAATTTCGCAAAAAATGAATTATGGCGGTGTAGATTTTACAGGCACCATAAGCGCTCAGTATAACGCTACCAGACAGAATACTGACGTCCGCTGATATGACTGTATATATAAAGAATTTAGGGTTTTACGAAGAGCCGTAATTTCGTATAGGTTAAAAGGTATAGTTTCATAATTTAATCGATAACCCTAATTCTATATAGCGAAATACGGAGCCTTTAATGACACATCTTTCTAGGGAATTTGGCTTATCTCATATGGGTTATCTTGCAATATTCTTAATTGGAACAGGAGCAGCCCATGTGAGCGCTCAAGCCCAAAGCGCAGAACAACCTAAAGAACTGCAAGCGATTTATGCATGTAAAGTTAAAACGAATTCCGATGAGCGTCTCGCCTGCTACGATGCGGCAATTGGTAATTTTGAAACTGCCGAAAAAAGCGGTGAAATCATTACATTTGATACACAAGAAAATAAAAATGAGAAGCGCAATTTATTTGGTAAGAAGAAAAAAGCTGAACAACCCGCTTCACGACAAAGTTCGAAGGTGAAGAGCGGTTTTGACGACAATGTTAAAGAAGTGAGTTTTCACATCGATCGCACAAAAGCTTTTGGACGGAAAAAAAATCGATTCTATTTCAGTAACGGACAAATTTGGGAACAAACTCAAGATGAAGTTTTAAGAATACCGGAATCCAAAAATGGGGAAATCAATATAGCGAATATTCGAAAAGCATCATTTGGGAGCTATATGCTCAATATTAACGGGAAAGGTAAAGCTGTCAGAGTAAAGCGGGTAAAATAGGGGTTAAAAACCCTACTTCCCTTGCAATGAACTAATGTTCATAAGCCTTTCGCGCTGAACAGTTTGGTTCAACGCCGAATGCCCATATAGCACATAATACCAACGTGCAGAATTACTCACACACCGTTTTTTGCCAATCCGTATCGCCTGAATCTGAGTGACATTTAATTCTGATACCATAGGTGATAAGCTTCTGGTCTTCATCAAAAATTGCAAGCAATTGTTGCCCCGTGACAGTACCGTCCATTAGGCCATCTTGTGTCACTAAAACTTGTTTCCATCCCGCCTCAACAATATCGGATTTAACATCTATATTAAGCGGCTCGGCGTGACCGTCATAAGCCTTAAACACAGCCTGAATTTTTGGATCTGCGGACGCAAAGCTTTCCCCTATCTCCAGTCCAATGAAACTCGCCATTTTAGGATTAAATTGACTTATAGAAATATAAGCAGCGCTATCGGTTTTGACAACAGGTGCCTTTTTTGTAGAGTGCGCTTCTTTTATAGAATGCGTCTCGGCTTCTTCATGTGTATGCGATGGCGAACACGCCGCCAATACAGATAAAATACTTAAACTCAATATAGAGTGTTTCATTTCAGTCCCCTTAAAATGCTGAAAGCCCAATGCGATACAATTATCACATTGGGCCATGTCTTAAATATCGTCTAAACCTAGAGTGCGCCGCCGCCCCAAAGGATAGAGTAAGCTTCGCAATGTACAAGTACAGTGGAAAACTGCGACAGGTTTACATCTGCTGGAATTTCATATTCTTGTGAGCCTTTGTTGCTCTTCAAAACACCGATATTAACTGCCCCATCAATCGCGTTTTTGCCGTTCACGTCAGCAGTCGACTTTGGCGATAGAAATATTTTTAGATCTGGACCGTTTTTTGTTTTAAAATCGTCAGAAAACGTAATGAAGTGTTTCCCGTCGCGCTCTGTCAGTGACCATGTTCCTTTTATACGGTATTTCTTTTTGAAAAATTCTTGATTTTCAACAGTTTTAACGGCCTCAACTACAGCAACTTCGGTTGTTGTTTGCGCAAAAGCAGGAAGAGCTGAGATTGTGGATAAGCTTGAAAAAACTGCAAGCCCTAATATAAATGTTATGTTTCTAATCTTCATGATAAACCTTTATGTTTAATGTTCTGAGGGTGTTTATAGCAGCTTTTCATCACATTACAAATGACGAAGTATCAAGCGAGCGTTAAGGTTTTTACGCTTCATATCACGACTTCGATAGGAGAAGTTGATAACAAGTTTTATTTGCTAATCCCCTATTGGCACGTAATAACCTAAGCACAAAGCTTAATTACAGATCACACTGTACCGCTAAAAGAACTAAAGTCTGGGCCCTTAACTGATGCCACATATAATGAAATTTTCGGCTCTATGCATCATAGGACTTGGCTTATCGGCCTGCGCATCGACATCAACGCCTACTAATATTAAGCAAATTTACGACAGATCTGCCCAATATCATTTACCTGACAGAAATCCCGTCATTGTCATTCCTGGCATTCTTGGAAGTAGCCTCGTTGATGAAACGACTGGGAAAAGCGTGTGGGGAATATTTCGCGGAGATTTCGCCAATCCAAATACAAAGGAAGGCGCCCGTCTGATTACTTTACCTATTGATTCAAAAAACGCACATCACATCGACCCTGTCAAACCCAACGGCGTCCTTGAAACACTCAAGCTCAGCTTAGCTGGCTTTCCGATTAAAATTCAGGCCTATGCCGGCATATTAACAACCCTAGGCGCTGGTGGATATCGAGATCAGTCATTGGGCCTTAATTCGATAGATTACGGAACAGATCACTTTACTTGTTTCCAATTTGACTATGATTGGCGTCAAGACATTAGCTATAATGCAGCCGCTTTTAAAACCTTCATTGATGAGCGGCGCGCCTTTGTTCAAAGCAAATATAAGGAGGACTTTGGTATCGAAGCCGCAGAGGTTAAATTTGATATAGTCGCACATTCCATGGGCGCTCTATTAACGCGGTATTATCTTCGCTACGGGGATCAAGCTTTGCCAGAAGACGGCTCTGAATCTGTTATAACTTGGGCGGGGGCACAAGATATAGAGCGCGCGGTTTTAGTTGCCCCGCCAAATGCAGGCTCACTTGAAGCCTTTGAGCAATTACTTGAGGGGTTCAACAAAGGGCGTCCAGTTTTACCCCGATACGCCCCTGCTATATTGGGGAGCTTCCCCTCTATCTATCAATTATTGCCGCGTTCTCGTCATAAAAATCTTGTCTGGGACGGCGATATTAACAAGCCAGTCCAAGATTTATACGACCCCAAACTTTGGCAAAAATATGGATGGGGTTTAAGTAGCCAAGACAAAGAAACAACGCGGATATTAACGCAGATACTGCCAGAGGTCACAGATGAAGACGAGCGTTCGAAAATCGCCATGCAATTCCAAGCCAAAGCCTTAGCGCGTGCGCAGCAATTCCATGCCGCCATCGATAGTCCCGCCACTGCTCCAGCAGGACTAGATTTCTTTCTCGTAGCAGGAGATGCCGAACAAACGGCAGAGGTCATAAGTATCGATAGCCAAACTGGAGATACCCGCATATTGCGTAAAGCCCCCGGCGACACAACGGTACTACGCTCTAGCGCTTTACTGGACGAAAGGGCGAGCGGAAACTGGAAGCCAACAGTGCAAACACCTATAGACTGGGAAGCCGTCTTATTCGTTCCGTCAGAACACAGGAAAATTACCAGCAATCCTGTATTTGAAGACAATGTTTTATATTGGTTATTAGAAGAACCACGGCAAGGTAAAATCTCGCAAAACGATCACTCACCTTAATTCGAACCAAACCACCGTTTCATAAAGCCTTTATAACTCGTTCTTTTTTCCTCGAATTCTTTTCCGACCTTATCTTTTTGAGCATTCAAAGCCTGTCCAGCCTCTTCTAACTCTTCACGTATTTTATCTGTATGCGGCGTGATGTTTTTACGTCGCCACCGCCGCAACAATCGCCAAATCGAAAAAGCTATAAAAGCCAAGGTCATTAAGAAAACAATATTAAACCACGGAATAAGCCGCACATTCGGGCCGCTTACGGATTTAACTTTATAAGCATTTGGAAAAATAGAAAAGAGCTTAATACGCCAACCATAATGGCTGACAGCAACCCATTGCTCATCCGTCCCTCTGGCAATAGTTTGGGCTTTGGCGTTTAAATCGCCACTATCAAATTTAAAGTAAAACGGGAATGACCATCCCGTATCTTCATTTCGGTAAACGCGGGCCTTACCATTTGGCCGAACCGAATTAATAAAGCGCACATCGCGCGTAGTTTCTTCATTCGTGCCCGTATCAGGACGATCCCAAAATGGAGAGCCTTTATCAATATCAATACGTTTGACATCTGTTCCAACGATTTGAACTATATCGCGTGATGGAAGATAATAATGCAACAAGATAGCTGCGCAAATCAGCGCAATGAACAAAAGACCTCGTTTAATCCATTTCATAATACCTCCTAAATAATCTAACTATACTGCGCTAAATATATCAAGGTTCCAATGATCACGGCAGGAACGATGAAAACAAATAGATATAATTTGGGCCGCATAGATTTGTCATAATTCTTCAAACCACGGGACACATAATCTGCCTTGGGCATATCAAATGGATTGATATCATATTCAGCCTGCAATCGTTTGCGGGCTTTATACCGGCCCGATATAGACAATACCGCATAAATTATGGCCAATATCAAAATAATAAAGACAAGGTTTCTAAGCCAAATAATCATCGTCTGCGCTTTTTGCCAGATTTCTTATTTTTAGTTCGATATTTTTTATAGACTTTCCTATGATCTATATCGTCATCATCATCATCATCGTCGTCATCATCTTTATGTTTACGTCTCTTAGAGCTGTCGTCTCTTTCCCACGGGCTTACAATTTCGCGCTCTTCCATCTCCGGTTCTGATCCGAATAAAGCCTCGCGCGCGCCTGCTTTATCCACGGCATATTCATCCCGTAAGAACTGCACGACATAATCTTTTTTCGTCTCTGGCCAACTGCGGTAAGCGGCATAGAATAGAGATTTATGACAGATATAGAGCTGCCGAAAATCCATGCGCGATAGATCTGTCAAAAGCATATTAACCAAATCGCGGTCTTCATGTTGGCTCGCTCGAAGCGTATAGAAAAATGCAGCGTGCATCGGGTTGATTTTCGGCACAGCCCCGTCAAGGCTAGCCCATCGCCAAACCTCCATTAATCCTATATATTCAGCCGGCATAGATTGGGCATATTGACGTTCAAGCCCTCGCATGGATTGCCGCGAGACCGTTGATAAATCATGGCCCAAATTGGCGGCAGTCATAATGGTAATGAAATCAAGTTTTTGCCGAATAATCGCAGCACTTTTTGCATTTCGGCGCTGTACAATTAATTCAGACAAGCCTTCATCACGCAGAAAATTAGCAATGCCATCACGGTCATCAAATGTCAGAACATTATCAATATTAAGGTCATCTAACCCTTCGACTGTCTCTCTCGCAATGATTGTAGGCGTTTGCGTGTCCCGAAAAACATAGACCCCGCCAAAATGGGCCGTAAAATAATTACCTTGCGAAT
>JBDVGI010000269.1:0-4805 GCA_039962885.1 Litorimonas sp.
GAAACCCGCTTGAAGCTAGACATAGAAAAATAGCGCTCCCGAAGCCGTAACCAATAAAGACGGCCTAACTCAAAAAGCCATGCGAACAGAATAATCCAAGAGTTTTTCAACAGTATTGGTCGATTTACGCCACTGACATACTCATAAATATAGCAACTTTAATTGTATTCAGTTTGACCTGCTGTGGGCCTAAGTTACGTTGAGAGACGGGGTGAAAAGGGTTTCGCTTTCCATTAACTTGGGAGGCCTTAGTGCTCGAAAATATCTGGACAGACTTTTTATTGGAACAACTCAAAGAGCAGGCGGGAGGCTTTTCGGCCCCGCCTTGTAATCAGTTATCGCTACCAGATCAGTGGATTGCGCTTAGCTTGCTGCAAAAAGCCATATGACGCGGGGATACTGAGCAAGCTTTGAGGGCTGCATCATATCTCTTTAAATTAGATTACCGTATGTTATGGCGACGACTGGTTGTTATTGGATGGGAAGATATTGGCGTTGGCAGCCCTAATCTTTGTTTTATGGTTACCGCAGCGGCGGGGTCAAAACGGTGGCGGGAGGCTAATGGCGGGGATTGGCATTATGCTGCTTATCTCACCATTGCCTTGAGCCAATCCATTAAAGACCGCTCTACAGATGATTTGATGATGGTCGCTTTACATGACCCGATATATGTCCATCAACGAGATGAGTATTGCGATCTTCAATTTGGCAACTTGCTATCCATAGTCCATGATACGAGCTTAACCTTACCGCTTCGGGTTATTGCTGCGTGGTATATGGCGGGAACAGAAAGCTACGGCTTTGAAGGGCTAAGGCGGCGCAAAGGAGATGTGCAGCGTTATTTCGAGTGCATCGACACAAGCCTTTGTTTAGAGCATGTGACCTCCTTATGCCGTATTGGTGTTTCACGCAGCCGAACCGTGCTGCCTGTTTTCATCCCGACATTTTGGAGGCAATACGCCTCGGAAGATTTACTTCCCTTTGTCGCCGACGGGGAATTTTTAGATCATAACATTAGCGGGATACCGCGATATGCGTTTGACGGGTTTACCCGCGCAGGCAAGCGTTACCTAAAAAAGATAGCTAGAGAGCATAGTGAGCTAAAAACCTTCTTAGCGCAATCAGCCCCGCCTTCTGAACGGGATGCAATTGTCAGAGAAATGTATTTCAGAATTGAATCTTCACTCTGTGATAAACGACTTGATTGGACAGTGGGTAGTGAGGCTCGGAAGCGAGCCGATGAAGTTGGGTATGGTTTGGACGCTGATATATTCAATACAGGGAAAGGAATTTTACGTGATGCTCTCTTATCTCTGCCAATGACAGAAGCAGACCTGTGAGACCCGCCGTAACACATAAACCAACCTTTACATGTTACGCACGTGCGGGAGAGCTCAAATGAACCTCACAGAAGCCCGCCCAGCCGTATACTTACGTGTTAGCACCCAGCGCCAAGGCCAGAGCGGTCTTGGGCTGGCAGCACAGCGCAAGGCGATTGAGCACCTGCTTGATGGCCAAGCCTATGAGGAGTTTATCGAGGTCGAGAGTGGTAAGAAGACAAAACGCCCTAAGCTTGATGCTGCTATAGCTTATTGCAAGAAGCATAAGACCAAGCTTGTTATTGCCAAATTAGACCGCCTAGCCCGAAATGTGCATTTTATATCTGGCCTCATGGAAAGCGGTATAGACTTTGTAGCGGCGGATATGCCCAGCGCAGATCGCTTCATGCTCCACATCTACGCAGCTATGGCAGAAGAAGAAGGGCGGCGTATTAGTGAGCGCACGAAAGCGGCTCTTGCTGCGGCTAAGGATCGTGGTGTTGAACTTGGCAAGAACGGTAAGGTTTTAGCCAAAGCAAACAGACACGCGGCTATTGAATTTGCGGTATCTGTTACAAGTCAGTTTCCAAAACTTGGGGTAACATCCGATATGACTATGAAGGAAATCGCTGAACGGCTCAATCAAGCAGGCATTAAAACCAGACAGGGTAGGTATTGGCATAAGCCAACAGTCGCGCGAATGCTTAATCGCATGTCGTAGATGGGGGTTTAGCGGACATAAGAGCATTAAGGCTTTATGTCTCAATGTCTCAAACTCTCCGAAAGCGGGATTAGCTGAGTAAATTGTGAAAAGAAGACGGCAATGTATATCTCGGCAAAATTGGAGATTTACGGATTAAGTTCATGAGATCATAATACGAAGATTTCGCGAATGGGTGAGATATTTCACTTGGTATATTAAACCTATAATTTTTCATTTCAGGAACAACGGAAGGAAGCTTTTCAAATGCACGGTTATACTCTGCTTGCAAGAAAATATGTATAGCCCAGCGGATGTGATTTAGTTGTTCCGAGATTGAACTGGAGAGGGCTACAAACGCGTGATCATGAAACCATTCTTGGAACTCAGGTAATATTTGATAACATTCTTCCAAAGTTGGCTGGGGGCTAGCATTATTATCTATTAGCAACTTTCGTATGCTTTTAACTGTACGCTCCAGTCTTGTAAAATTATGTTTGGCTATGTTTCCAGTATGTTTTAATGCATCTAAGCGCCTTACCTTCATAGTTATTTCCAATTCAATCGAAGGGAACCATACATTCTCTAGAATAAAAGAGCCTTCCAGCCATTTCGAGAAATTTTCACAAGCCTCTTTTAGGTCTGTAACGTCTCCGCCAAGTTTTGGTGATTCAATTATCTCCAGTAAATAAAATAAATATGTACTATGGCGCGCCTGATGAGGGTTATCAGTGTCAGGCTTTTTTAATCCAAATGGAAGCCCTTCCTTAGTCGCATGAACCTTAGAAAGAAAATCAACAAGCATGATGTTGAATAATTTACCATGAGCAGTTGTGTGAAAAAAAATATTTGAGTTAGCTGATAGCGTAAATAAGAATCTATTATTCATTTCATCTAATAGAGAACAAACTGCATTCAGAATAATTACTTCTTTTTCGTGCTCATTAAATTTTTGGGTTTTTTCGGTATCGGACATTTTGTTTCTATACATGTTTTCGTAGAATATTTCCTGAAAACTCAACGAATGTACTTTGTCCCTTAAGCTGAAGTTGCTAAAACCCTCATTTCAGACATTATGCAAGCGTCCTAAACTCGCCCAATTAAGGCCGCTCGCTAACGTCCGCTTTGGGGAGATAGTGTTGAAAAACTCCGTGTTTAACTCGGAACATTCAGCTCCGTAAATTTGGCTGAGCGGCCTATTTCTCTACGCGATGCTCATTTTGTGGCCATTCATGTAAAGCTTGGCCAGTTTGCGGAGGTTCTGGGCAGTTGCGGCGAGAAGGAACTCATCATTGGCACCATTCGGGCCGCGCAGCCTTAATCGATCAAGTTTTATAATAGTCTTGAGATGCGCGTAGGACATTTCTACCTTCTTTCGTTCATGGCGCATGACTTCATAATCAGGCGTGCCTCTGAGGTTTCGCGCGACATCTCGGGAGGACTCATAGATCGAGCGCGGAACTTTGCGCATTGGAAGCTTGGGACAGCATTTGGGCTTTAAAGCACAGCCATCACAGTCAGCTTTCAAAGCGCGGTAGCGATAGGTTCCATCCTTCGGGACATTGCTTGCCTTGGCCCTGCGGCCCGCCACGCGGTAACGTTTGAGATCTTTGCCTGCGGGGCAGATATAACGATCATTGGCTTCGTCATATGTGAAGTCATCGCGCTCAAAGCTTCCGTCCTTACGAGCGGATTTATCAAAGACTGGAATGTGTGGCTCAATGTCTTTCTCCTCCACAAGCCAATTGAGCATAGGCGCAGAACCGTACGCTGTATCAGCCGCAAGGCGTTTGGGTTTAATATCGTAAGTCGCTTCAACGCGATCAATCATATCACGCGTCACATTGACTTCGGCCTGACGGATCGCGCCGCTGCCTTCAACGTCCATAATAACTGAGGTTTTGCAGTCGATGAGGTAATTTACGGAGTAAGAGTACTTCGCCATGCCTGAACGGTTGGTGCGCATCCAACGGGCGGCAGGGTCAACTGGTGAAAGATATTTAGACGGGACGTCGCTGGCTGCGCCAAAGGCGGCGTCATCCAGTGTCGCGATATACTCTTGAACGGCCCTTCTGTTCATCACGGCTTTGGGCAGAACGGGGTTATGAAGCTCGCCCTTCTGGCGGTTCGCATCAGCCCCGATGAGGCTTGCATCAACCGCAAAGTTCTCACCCCCAACAAGACCTTCTTCAATACAGCGATGCACGGTTGTCTCAAATAGCTCCCGCAACAGCTGGCTATCACGGAAGCGGCCATGACGGTTCTTTGAGAAGGTTGAATGGTCAGGCACATCACCGTCCAGCCCCAAACGACAGAACCAACGGTACGCGAGATTGAGATGAACCTCCTCACACAGACGGCGCTCGGAACGAATGCCGAAGCAATATCCAACGAGCAACATTCTAATCATCAGTTCAGGGTCAATCGACGGACGGCCTGTATGGCTATAATAACCCTTTAAATGCTCACGCACAAAGCCAAGATCAGCAAACTTATCTATCGCCCGCAGCATGTGATCATCAGGCACGTGCGCCTCAAGACTAAAGCCGTAAAACAAACTATCCTGACCTGAATGACGTTCGCCCATCATATCTAATTCTCCGTGCCTACAACACTGACTGAATCAGAAACCGCAAAGCCGTACAAGCAAAGAGTTTTTCAACACTATCGGGGCAAAGCGGACCTTAGGTGAGTGTCCTTAAACGCCAAATACTGTTGAAAAACTCCTAGTCACAAGCGCCTGTTTCTGATTCACTTGTTTTAGATAAGAAGTGTGGAGATTGGTC
>JBDVGI010000270.1:0-12851 GCA_039962885.1 Litorimonas sp.
ACTATCTACGTCAGCTGGGGAGAACTCTGTTGCGACCCCAAGAAGTGTACTCATAGAGCGTTCCCCGTCTGGCGTAACTGCAATCATGCAGCGGCCAGTTGCGCCGTTTTGTTTGGGAGCTGTATTAAAGCTGAGGCCAGACTTTGTAATGCCATGTTGAAACCGCGTGCCTACATCGTCACTGGCGATTTTGCCCATATAGGCAGAACTAACACCCAATGAAGCAATGCCAACTAGCGTGTTTGCGGCTGAGCCGCCTGCGACTTCACGGGTTTGACCTGCTGCCATTAGAGCTTTGTGTAAGGTTAAAGCTGTCGCTTCATCAATTAAAGTCATTCCGCCTTTTGTTATATTATGGTCGAGGAGTAATTGCTCTGGAACAGGGGCAATAATATCCATAATAGGATTGCCAATACCTAATACACTAAATTGTTTTGTCATGACGTTTCTGCCTGTAAATATCTTCTCTTGTGTCTGGGCGGTTAAAGGATTACGCCGCCAATCGCAAATGTAAATTGGATGTTGCGGAATGACTCAAAAAATTGCCTTTTTAGTTTCTGATAATTTATTACCAGACCTTGACGGCGTAAAAAGAGATGACGTTTTTGAATTCGTAGAAGAGTTAAGCGCTCTGAGGCCAGTTTTTGCAGATTTGGGCATGACCTTGGATGTTGTGCGCTGGCGCGATATTTCGCAAACAGCTCATGAATATGACGCAGTATTGCCTCTTATGGTTTGGGATTACTTTGAAGGAAATGAGCTTGAGTTTATGCAAGCCATGGCAAAGGTTGAGGCGCAAACTCTGCTATTGAACTCTTTCAATGTCTTGCAATGGAATGCGAATAAATCTTATCTGGATGAGCTAGAGGCGCGCGGAGCGTCCGTTATACCAACGATCACAGTAGAACGCGTTACACCTAGCAATGTCGCCGGGGCCTTTGAAACGCTCGGCGTAGATAAGATCGTGATAAAACCGCAAGTGGGCGGCGGAGCTTGGCGGCAAGTATTACACAATAAAGGGGAGCCATTTCCGCCTAAAAGCGAGCTGCCACCTCAGGCTGCACTCATTCAAGCTTTTCTGCCGAGCGTGCAAAAAGAAGGAGAGTATTCATTTTTATATTTCGGCGGTAGATTCTCTCATGCGGCCCTTAAGCAGGCCAAAGCAGGCGAGTACCGTATTCAATCTATCTATGGCGGGCAGGAAACACCCTACATACCAAACCGTGAAGAGCGCGACACGGCCCGAACCGTACTGAACGTATTAGATTTTATTCCGCTTTATGCGCGGGTGGATTTACTCCGCGGGACATGTGGGGGCTTGAAACTAATAGAGCTAGAAATGATTGAGCCATATTTATATCTCCCGCATGCGCAAACCATTGACGGCGTTAATCAAGGCGCTTTAGCGTTGGCAAAGGCTTTAAAGGCGCGGTTACTAGCCACATAAGTGAAGATTAATCTTCGGGGTTTTGTGTTTTCTTTGGGAATTTGCAGATGTCGCGAATGGCGCAATTATAACATTTGGGTTTACGGGCCACACAGACATAACGGCCATGTAAGATAAGCCAATGATGGGCGTGAAGCGCAAACTCATCGGGGGTGACGCGCAATAAGTTCAATTCGACTTGATAAACGTCTTTTCCCGGGGCCATGCCTGTTCGGTTTGCCACACGGAAAATATGCGTATCCACCGCCATTGTTGGCTGGCCGAAGGCCTCGTTCATCACAACATTTGCAGTCTTACGGCCAACCCCAGGCAGCTTAATTAATTCATCACGGCTGGATGGCACAACGGCGCCGAAATCCGTGATTAGCATATTCGATAATAAGATAACATTTTTTGCTTTGGTTTTATAAAGTCCAATAGTTTTGATATGATCACGTACGGCATCTTCGCCAAGGGCCACCATTTTCTCGGGACTATCGGCCTTTTCAAAGAGCGCTTTTGTCGCCTTATTGACCCCGACATCTGTTGATTGTGCGGATAGCGCTACAGCGACGACAAGTGTATAGGGATTACTATAATTTAGTTCTGTGCGCGGAGCGGGGTCGAGTGAGTAAAGATGTTGGTATATCTGTGTGATCTGTGCGCGGTTGAGTTTGGGCCGCGGCAGGTCTTTGTAGAGTTTTTCTTTCTTAGCCGCCATTTGCCTAAAGACCTATGCGACTTTACGCGCAATACGCTCTATAAGGCTGGTTAGCATTTGATTGGCTAGGTCCGCAGCGGGCTGTGCAATCAACTGGCCGTTTTTACCGAAGGCTTGTGAGGCTTTACCGCACCCAACTTGTGTTGGAATGACTTCTGCGCCAAGCCGGCCAAGAATATAGGCAGTCTGGCGCATGCCCATAATGCCGCTCATTGAACCAGGCGCGCAGGAGGCAATACCGTAGATAGGGCTAGTGAAATGGTCCGTGCCAACCGTGCTCGTCCAATCTATGGCATTTTTTAAAATAGGCGGGAGGCCGCCATTATATTCGGGTGATGTAATGACAATGCCGTCAAAGCTTTTCATCTTATTAATGAGCGCCTTCACATTATCAGGTGTTTGCAAATCGCCATGAAAAAGCGGAAGTTTAAATTCCGCAAGGTCAATAATGGAGGTATCAACGCCTAGATCTTTAGAACGTAAGATTAGAGCGTTTTCCAGCTGTTTATTGATAGAGCCCACACGTAGGGATGCACAAAGAAAGCCGATTTTTGCAGAACTCATGATCTTCTAGTCTTTCTGTTATAATCTATTTGGCAATGTAAATGCCCACAAATAGTATTATTAATCTATATGAGTATTTAGGTTCACAGATGAGCGCAAGCTTTAATGATGATAGGTTGAAAATGTCGCGAATACGTATTTGTGACTTGCAGAATTACGATTGTGTGACACAATATCAGCATGATTACATTTGGTGGCATATCCTTTAATTGGTTTATACTTTTATTTGCTGTGATTGGTGTGATTTATGCTTTGCGGGCTATAGCTGGCTATTATGCTGTTGGCCGTGATGCTAGAGCCGATTACGATTATAAGCACCCTCAAGGCATGATCGATAATCGTTTAAACGAAGAGAGTTATATTCGGGTTTATAAGCGTGTCCACAATCCTCGTAATCTGGCTTATATTGCTGTCACAATTTTTTCTATTTTTGCCTTAACGCCTGTTTCGATGATAATTTTTGAATATGTTTTCAATATAATTTATAATTTATCTGGCCAAAGCCGTGTGATTGAACCGGGGTTTTTAGTGTGGCAATTTTTTATTTTCTTTTTCATTCTCGCAAATTGCACGGCGATTGCTTATCTGTTCGCGCGGCATTATTACCGCAACACACCAGAAACATTCTTGAGTGAAATTGAAAAACAAGTGGCTTTAAATAAGGAAGCCTAGAGTTAGATAGAGAGCAAATTATGGACTTCCTGCATACAATGGTGCGTGTCACTGATTTAGATAAAAGCTTGCAATTTTATTGCGAAGGTTTGGGATTAAAAGAGCTGCGCCGCGTTAATAATGAGGGCGGCCGTTTTACATTGGTCTTTTTAGCTAGCAAAAACGATATAGACCGCGCAGGATTGAGCGGGGACGAAATGGTGATGCCAAGTGGTTTACCAATGATAGAATTGACCTATAATTGGCCTGCTGAAAACGGCACCTCAGAAGAGTATGGCGAGGGCCGCAATTTTGGGCATATGGCTTTTCGTGTTGATGATGTTTATGCGACCTGCCAACATTTGTCGGATATGGGCGTAACCATTCATCGTCCGCCTCGCGATGGTTACATGGCATTTGTACGTAGCCCCGATAATATCAGCATTGAGCTTTTACAAAGCGGGCCGCGCAAGGCTCCGGCCGAACCTTGGGCGAGCCTTGAAAATATTGGACATTGGTAGCCGTTTTACGCTTAAAGCCCTAGCATATCTTTCATATCATACACGCCTTTAGGCTGAGATGCTGCCCATATCGCGGCGGTCACTGCGCCAGATGCGAATACGCTACGATCAAACGCATCATGGGATAAGGTGATCATTTCAAGCTCTGAGGCGATGCGAACTTCGTGTGAGCCGATAACGCCGCCTCCGCGTAAGGCCGCAAAGCCAATGTAGCCTTCGCCCCTTGCGCCTGTTTGGCCTTCGCGGGATAAAACTTGCAGCTCCGATAAGGGCTTACCGCGCCCTTTAGCTGCCGCTTGGCCGAGCATCAAAGCTGTGCCAGAGGGCGCGTCAACTTTGTGCTTGTGATGCATGTCTAAAATTTCAATGTCCCAGCCTGAGCGTAATTTATTGGCCGCTAGCTCTACCAAGGCTTCAAGCATATTCACGCCAAGTGAAAAATTTCCTGACTTGAGCAGTGAAATAGAGGCCCCAGCCTCCATTAAGGCTGTTTCTTCAATGTCTGAGTAACCCGTTGTGCCCGTGACAAATGTCTGGCAGCGTGACCCATGCATAGCGAGCGCTGCATCTATCGCAGCTTTGGGCGAAGAAAAATCAATTAGGACATCGCACTTATCTAATGCGGCGCTAATATCCGAAGACAATATGATTGGGCTATCAAAGGAACTGGCGGGTAGTCCTGCAACCTCGGCGGCGTCCGCGCCTAAATGCGGCGAGCTTGGCGCTGTGATTGCCGCGCTAAGACGGGTTTGTGGCGCGTTTGAGATTGCGGCAATAACGGCTTTGCCCATACGGCCATCCGCGCCAAGAACACCAATGCTTAATATATCTGTCATGAGGGGCGTTTACCTGCGCGCGCCTAGATAGGCAAGCCTCATCCAGTGGGGGCATTGGCAGGAAATTATTGGTCAGAAAACTATTGGCAGGCCGATTTGGCTTTGCGCAAAGCTGCGGTAATGCCTTTGAGCGAAAACTGGTAGCTTGTTTCGGTGCCGCGCGCGCTGACGGCTTGTACGCGCATAGACGCGCCCGCGCGCATTTTCCCGACTAAGCTGCGTTCATCAGAGCCACTTTCGATGAAGGCTTCATTTTCTGAAGCATACATTGTGATCGCGCTAGAGCCGACTCGGGCTTTGGGTGCGCGTGTGGTTTTTAGAGGATATCCTGCCAGAAAACTGGGTTGTTCTTTAGCTGCGCCAGATTTCCAATTAGATACAAGAAAACGCACATCGCCGTGATTGACATTTTGAGGCGTTTGGCTCTGCGGTTTCGCCACTGCGTAGCAACTTTTATCACCACTTTGCTTTAGAGAATAAACGGTCCAGTCGTTAAAAACGCCTTCTAGCTGTGGTTCATTGGCCCAAGCTGGGGCGCTGATAAGCCCGCAGAGCGCAAGTGCGGGTAAAAATCGTTTCATGACAATGTGCTTCATGTGTCAGCCTTTAATATATTCGCCTTATATAAAAGCGATAAGGGCAAATATTAGGTTAACGTAGCCTTAAACCCAGTGGGTTTTCTGAAATTTAATTTTAGGGTTTTGCGGCTTGGTTGCGCAGTTGGTAAACCCTCATTGCGGCATAAAAGCAGACAATGATAGATACAATAACAACTCCTAGAAAAGGAGTTTCAGGCGCCATCGCTGTGTAACTTAAACCAATAAGCGCAAATGTTACGATATTGACAACCGCATTTAACATAACGGCGCCGGCACTCATGAGCCGCGCGCGGACTAAATCTATTGCGCGTCTTTGTGCCATGGCCTGTAATGGGACGACATATAATCCTGCACTGATAGAGGAGCCCATAATTGCTAACATAAAGCGCGGGGTTTGAGGGTCTGCTTTAAAATCTGCTAAGTTACCAAGTTCTGTGCGGGAGGATATGCTCGTATTTAAATATAAATCGAGCGTAAATATTGTCACACCAATAATTCCAATTAAAACTAACCCTAGCGCTTCTTTACCGCGAGCCAAGACAAGGCATGATAATGAGCCAACAAGGATACTTAATGTTGATGCGACAAGAATTATAATAAGGACCTCTGCATCATATTTTAAGACATCTTTTACGTAATTAGGCAGCACGAGTATCATGACATTTGAAAAGCCATAAAACCATGCGATCCCAAGCATTGGCTTGAACACGTTCATATGATTTATCGCAGTTTTCATAACGCCATAAATGGATGTGATAGGGTTATAGTTGATTTTTAAATCAGGCTTAGGCGCGGGGGCTAGAGGGACGCGCTCTGCGGCAAATACGCCGATTATAGCTAAGATGAACAATATTGTGGCAACTATTCTCGGGCCATTCCAAAACCCATCACTTGGGTCAATCAAAACAATTTTAATACCAATGATCATACCAACTAGGATGAAAAAGAATTGAAACCCACTTAACAATCCATTGGCTGTGATTAAATCCTTATCCTCTAGCCATTGGGGTAGGACAGCATTTTTTGTCGGGGAAAAGAAGGCGGATTGTGCCCCCATTAAGAATAATGCGCCCGCCAATATGAAGGAGTTTTCTAGGAAGAACCCTATTCCTGCGATGATCATAATGATAAATTCTGCGCGTTTCACCCATTTTAAAATAATGCCGCGATCAACTTTATCGGCTATTTGCCCAGCTATTGTACACAAAATTAAAAATGGCATTGTAAATAATAAAGCCGCGGTTGCAACCAGCCCATCGCGCGGTAGATCAGGTGAAAACAATGTCATTCCACCAAAAGTGACTAACGCGATTAGCGCATTTTTGAGAATATTGTCATTTGTAGTTCCTGCCTGAAATAAGACAAAAAGCGGTAAAAATTGCCTTTTTGTGAAGAGCTTCCCAGCAAGTTTTAGGCTCATTGATTGACCTCATGATTGGAGGATTGCGCCTCTTGTGCTTCGCGGGCCATACGTTTTTCGCGTGCTGCGCTATTTTCGGTGACAACACCTATATTTTCTAGCTTCAGCGCGCCAAGGTTATCGCGGTCAAGCAGTTCTATTGAGCGGGATTCAATACGCTGTTCTAATATGGCCATAAATTCGTCCTTTTCCATACCTGGCGCAATGGGCTCCATAAATTCAACGATAGCCCCGCCCGGATGTTTTTTCCAATCCATTTGATTCCAGCGCTGTCCGAGCGTATTCGCAACAGGCACAACAGGGCAACCAAAATCATTGTAAAGATGCCATACACCTTTGCGGTAACGGTGCTGCGTTCCAACTTCGGATAGATGGCCTTCTGGGAATATAACAATACGGCGACCTTGTTCGCGTACAGTTTGGCTTGTTTTGGCCATTTTATCGCGAGCATCTACGCCGCCGCAACTATCAATGACCACAGCGTTCATTTTGGAGAGGATGACCTTGATAAGCCAAAACTTTTCTAAATGGTCGCCTGTAACAAATGAGAGGTCAAAAAATTGTGAAAAAATGACAAATCCATCTCCATAACTTTGATGTTTGGCGGCTAGGATAACAGCGCCGTCTTTGGGAATATGGTTATGCCCGCGCACTGTTACGTGAATGCCAGCAATAACGCGCATTCCCAACACCATTAGGCGTGTATAGCGGCGTAGGCTAGCCATCATGATTAAGCGGCCTGGCAGTAAAGAGAGGATAACACAGACAATGGCATAAATGGCCGTGGTAGAATAAAAGAATATATTAAATAATACAGACCGCATTTTGTCCCCTAAATTTTATATCTATTGTTGTGAATTCTATGTTTTGGCGATGGCATAGAACGCATTAAAGGTCAAACCTATCAAAACTTTAGGCTTATTCATTTGCGAGAGCGTTCAGCCGTGATAAGATATAAACTCAAACCTTACTTTGAAACATCTTTATGTGTTTTCAGATAATTTATAGCTAAAGAGTCAATTATGAAACTTTCATCAGATATTACAGCGATTGTAACAGGCGGCGCATCAGGCCTTGGCGAAGCGACCGCGCGCGGGCTTGCGGCTAAGGGTGTTAAAGTCGGTATTTTCGATATGAATGAAGAGCGCGGCCAAGTGGTCGCCAAAGAGATCGGCGGAGCCTTCGCGAAAGTGAATGTGGCTGATAATGATAGCGTTGATGCGGGCTTTGAGGCTGTACGCAAGATAAATGGCCAAGAGCGTATTATGGTGAATTGCGCGGGTATTGGTGGTGGTATTAAAACGGCAAGCCGCAAACGCGATACGGGAGAAATTGCTGCCCATGACCCTGCGGCGTATATTCGTATTATCAATATTAACCTGATTGGGTCATTTTTATGTGCGTCTAAATCGGCCGCAGGTATGATGAGCCTTGACCCGATGGCGCCTGATGGTGAACGCGGCATTATTATCAATACGGCCTCTGTCGCGGCGCAAGATGGGCAAATTGGGCAAGTTGCCTATAGTTCATCCAAGGGCGGTATTCTCGCAATGGCTCTGCCTATGGCTCGCGATTTGGCCCGCGAAGCTATTCGCGTGAACACGATTTTGCCGGGCTTTTATGAAACGCCTATATATAATCAAATGAAACCCGAGGTTAAGGATAACCTAGCCGCGCATTTGCAATTCCCTGTTCGGTTTGGCCAACCTCAAGAATATTCGCAAGTTGTCGAATTCATGTGTGAGCATGGCTATATTAACGCAGAATATATCCGAACAGACGCAGGTGCGCGTATGCCGCCGCGTTAGGCTGCGCAGTCATATATTTGATGTGAGGGCCTGGCTTATATGAGTCTGCGAATGAATTGCAAAGTTATTGACATTCATTCGCAACTGTACTATATGAAACTCATGATCCACTGTATATGTAATAATATAAATACAAAAGACATAGACCGAGCGGCAATGGGCGGCGCGGAAACGGCTGAATGCGTACAGCGTGCTTGCGAATCTGAGTTTAATTGTGGGCAGTGCCGAGAGAGTATTACAGCTCGCCTTAAACTGTGGTACCAAACCAATGATGTGGCGGTTGCTGCCGAATAGCTCTCTTTTTTGAGACCTTGCAATCTGTTTCAAATATATTGCACATCACTCGCATTTATACATATATTACATCAAATTAGTCTTTAATTGTGCAACTGATTTTCATTTGCCAAGAAAAATGCGCAACTCATTTGCAGGTGCATAGATAAGGCTTTGCAAGCTAATTTCTATCCCGTATCCCCAACATAAATGGCGCATCTTTGACTATGGCTGCGCAGTTATAGATGATGGAGAGAATTATGCGCGGTGATAAAAAAATCATTCAAGCCCTTAACGACGCCCTCAAAGCAGAGCTAACAGCGATCAACCAATATTTTTTGCATTCGCGGATGCTCAAAGATTGGGGTGTTAGCAAGCTTGCTAAAAAAGAATATGACGAGTCGATTGAAGAAATGGTTCATGCCGATAAAATTATAGAGCGTATATTATTTCTTGGCGGCCTGCCAAATTTGCAAGATTTAGGGAAAATATATATTGGTGAAACAGTTCAAGAAATTCTTGAATGCGACATGAAGCTCGAAGATGAAGCCGTGCCTATGTACCGCGATGGCGTGACTTTGTGTGAAAAGCTGCGTGATTACGGCACGCGTGATCTTTTACAATCTATCTTGGTGGATGAGGAAGAGCATGTCGATTATTTAGAAACCCAATTTGATCTCATCAAACAAATGGGTATCCAAAATTATATCCAGTTACAAAGCGCGCCTGTATCAGAGGGCTAGCGTTTAAAGACTAAGGAAAAAGAGACTGGCACGACAGGCGTAATCGAATCTAATTTTGCCAGCTCTTGCAGTTTATCTATTGCAGGTCCGAAATTAAAATCTTGCGCGTTGACCATAATCGGGTCAGCTGATTCAACAAGAACTTCATTTGCGTCTAATCGGGTAATCATAAATTCCGCATCATAACTTGCCGTAGTGCCAGCCAAGGTGACGGAAACTTCGCTTTCTACGCGTTTGCGCTCATGCGCGGTTAGATCGGTCAGCTCTGACATTGGTAGGCTAGAGGTAATAACCGCGGATGGATGATCTAGCGTATTGAAGACAATCGTCTTCATGCGTTCATTACGGGTGTCTACGTTGGTTTCAAGTGAATTGAGCGCAATATCAATTTTCGCGGTTCCGTCATTGGAGACGCTTCCCGAAAAAAGCGTAAAGTTATTACTTTCCGCGGTGCTGTTATTTTTGATGGTCGTGTAACGGATGCTAGAGCTTTGCGCTTTCAAATCCCACGGGCCCGCGCGTTCACTATCAACAGTAGGTGTATTTGAGCCCGAACAAGCCGTTATGGCTAAACTGGCTAATGTGCCTAAAATAATGTGCCGCATAATTATCTCCGTAATACCTTATCATAGAGAATAAACTCGGAAAGTAAATTTCCTTAATTACACATTATGCGTGGTTTCATATATAAGGTCTTGCTTTAAGACTTGAGTGTTCGGCCAATCTCTAAAATGGCATCAATCAATATGTCTAGATCTGTATCTTGTGTGCGGTGGTTCGTAATGTTCACGCGTATCGCCGTCTCCCCCCGCAAGGTCGTAGTTGACGGGGCGGCTATCCCGCTTTCTTGCAGGCGTATAACAAGTTCAATGTTCTTGGCATCATTATCTGCAGAGAATTTATACCGAAAGCAGCAAATGTTAAGCGGGACAGGCGCGAGCATTTCAAGTTCAGCCTCCGTATCTATACGGCGTTTCAGATATTGCGCTTGGTTGATATTGCGCTCAACAACATCTGCGATAGCGTCAACGCCATGTGTTTGCAGATGCGTCCAGACCTTCAGCGCCCGAAACCCGCGCGACAATTCTGGCCCGTAATCCACGGCCCAAAAATCTCCGCCCCATAGGCCGCGTTCACCGCTGCGAAGATATTCTGGACGCTGTGCAAATGCTTGGCGGTGGATCAACGGATCCCGAATAAGCACGCAGCCCGCATCATAATTGACCTGCCACCATTTATGGAAATCAAATGCAAGACTATCAACGCGCGACAAAGCCTGCAACCGAGACTTGGTTTGCGGCGCAACTATGGCCGCTGCGCCAAAAGCTCCATCAACATGGAACCACAAATCTTGTTCTTGGCACACATCCGCGAGCGCGTCTAAATCATCAATCGCCCCCATATTCACGGCGCCTGCGGTTCCTATAACGGCAAAGGGAACATGGCCCTCTACGCGGTCTTTCGCGATTTGTGTTTTGAGCGCGTCTATATCTATTTCAAAATCATCATTGCAGGTAATTTTTCGCAAATTATCTTTGCATATGCCGAGCATGTCAAAGGCGCGGCTAATGCAGCTATGGGCTTGTTCACTGGTGTAACCAATAAGACAAATATCGGACGGCCCTGATGCATGTTTATTCAGATAAAAATCACGCGCAGCTTTCAGGGCGATAATTGTCGCCATAGATGTGCCCGTGACGACTAAGCCTGAGGTCTGCTCTGGCATACCCATAATCTGCGCGGCCCATGCGATGACCTGTTTTTCTATGACAGGGGCGACGTGGTTGCGCCCGCCCGCATTGACATTCATAGCCCCGCCCGCAATTTCCGCTAATAGGTTCGATGCAGACCCTGCCCCATTAACCCAACCGAAAAACCGCGGATGAGTATTGCCAGGGCCATAAGGCATAATCTCGGAAAGCTGCTCAGATATATCTTGGTAATCTGTCCCCGCCAGAGGCAAAGGCGCGTTAATTTTGGTTTTTAAATCATCAGGGGTGGGTGTCCATGTGCGCCCGTCTTTGGCATTTTCCAGACGGTCTATAGCCGCGTCAAGCATGGCATGGGCTGTTTTGCGAAATGCAGGCCAGTCTTTGGGGTCAAGGGATATCGGGTCATGTTCTGGCTTGGGTGTCATGGCTCGTATGTATGCGCCGCAGCTGTGATTACAATAGAGAAAATTATCTCATCTCATCTCATTTCACCTTACCGCCTCCGCCCCCGTCTTGGTTTGTCATCAAATAATTCGGCGAGTTTTTCGGTCATCACGCCTCCGAGCTGCTCTACGTCCATAATAGTCACAGCGCGTTTATACCAACGCGTGACATCATGGCCGATGCCGATGGCGACGAGTTCAACCTCGGAGCGGTTTTCAATTTTATCAATCACCATGCGTAGGTGATTTTCTAACAGGCCTGTTTTATTTTGGCTTTGGGTGGCGTCATCAACGGGCGCGCCGTCAGAAATAACCATTAATATTCTGCGTTGTTCTGGCCGCGCGCATAGGCGGCGATAGGCCCATTCGAGCGCTTCGCCGTCAATGTTTTCTTTGAGTAGTCCCTCGCGCATCATTAGGCCAAGATTGCGTTTGGCGCGCCTCCACGGCATGTCTGCGCCTTTATAAATGATATGGCGTAAATCATTAAGCCGCCCCGGCGCGATGGGTTTTCCTGCGGCCATCCAGTCTTGGAACGATTTACCGCCCTTCCATGCCCGTGTGGTAAAGCCTAAGATTTCGGCCTTAACCCCGCAACGCTCAAGTGTGCGCGCCATAATGTCGGCGCAAACGGCCGCAACCATAATGGGGCGTCCGCGCATTGAACCTGAGTTATCAATGAGGATGGTTACGATTGTATCGCGAAAATCTGTTTCTTTTTCTTCTTTGAATGTCAGCGCGCTCATCGGGTCAATCACCACGCGGGTGAGCCGCGCCGTATCAAGCATGCCTTCTTCAAGATCAAACGTCCAGCTGCGTTGTTGTTGTGCCAATAATCTGCGTTGTAAGCGGTTAGCGAGCCGCGATATAGCGCCCGATAGTCCCGCCATATGTCCGTCTAGATATCCGCGCAGCCGGTCTAGCTCTTCTATGTCGCATAGGTCTTCGGCTTTGATGACTTCATCATGGGCGGTGCTATAGACCGAATAGGGATCGGGCAGGTTGGTGGGTTGCGGACGTTGTCCGTCGGGCGTTGGGGCTTGGTCATTATCATCCCCTTCGCCGTCAATATTTTCCGCATCCACCATATCTTGTGGCTCTGCGCTATCATCATCAAGCGCGTCAGCCTCAGAG
>JBDVGI010000271.1:0-34912 GCA_039962885.1 Litorimonas sp.
TGTTTAATACGTCTCATTCTTCACTCCATGAGGATGAAGATGAGCAAAGTCTCTCTTAGCCCAGACCTAAATCTGTGCCATGGGCGCTGACTTCAGACAGTTCTTACCTTCCTGAACCGCGATTGCGGAAAAAGTGCGGATCGCGCCCTAAAGTAAACTTTTAGAGTATCGCCTTCAATTTCAGCAGAGACTGATTCAGTCACAAACGATATGGGGTCATCAAGCATTACAATTAAATAATCATTGTCATAGTAAGTTAAAGTAGTAGACGCTTGCACAGGCCAACCTGCATATGAATGTGGAGCGAACTTGGCACGATTAAAATAATTTATCATAAGATTACAACATATTAGCACTACAAGTAAAAAACTTAATGTCTTCCATTTTTTATTCACGAGTGTTATCTCGTTTCCATTTGTCCTCAGAAGGCCTTTCTTATCTTAAGGGGTAGGAGTTAAATACGGAGTGACACTTAATATCAAGATCAACATTATAGAAATTTAGATTAAATGCTCACACCAAGTGGGATTTAGTTACCCCGCCAGTTTGTTAATAACACTTTGAAACATTAGAAAGTTCGGCTTGCGGAATTAACGTGACAAAGCCGTTTGAAGGATTTGAGGTTTATGATTTTATTAGTTGAAGACTTACCTTCGATAATTAATGTAGCCACTTACAGATGAAGTGCTCTTTGGCAATTGAGGGTTGAGTAGGAACATTATGCAGTTGAACGAGTATATAAAATATGATGCAATGGCATTGGCAGAACTCGTGCGCACGCAACAAGTTTCAGCAAAAGAGTTAGCAAGTTGCGCGCAAAAAAGATGTGAAGATGTAAACCCTGCCATAAATGCTGTTTTAGAAGTTTTCGATGATGCTATTCAAGAACCAAACCTTAACCCTGTAGGGCCATTCGTAGGTGTTCCTTTTCTTCTAAAAGATTTAGGGGCCTGTGAAGCAGGTCGAAAACAAGAGCTTGGGAGCCGCCTCGCAGAAGGCATTATTGCTGAAAAGGACAGTTTCCTAACAACGCAATTCAAAAACACGGGCGTCAATATTATAGGCAGGACAAGCTGTCCTGAATTTGCGCTCTCAGGGGCGACTGAGTCTGTTATATCGGGCATTACCCGAAATCCATGGGCGCTCGATTTAATGGCGGGTGGGTCAAGCGGCGGCGCGGCGGCGGCAGTTGCCGTAGGTATCGTTCCTATTGCGCATGCAAATGACGGCGGGGGGTCAATACGTATTCCTTCTAGCTGTTGTGGATTGGTGGGTTTAAAGCCGTCACGGGGACGTGTTTCAGGCGGGCCTGACATGTTTGAGCCTTTAATGGGCTTGGCGTCAGAATTTATTGTCAGCCGGTCCGTTCGCGATAGCGTGACTATGTTGGAGTCCGTGTCGAAACCTGCGATTGGCGAGCCATTTATTATTTCTCCGCTTGGGACAATTTCCAAGAGGTCAAAACCTTTGAATATTGGGTTTACGACGGGGCCTTGGGCCGACGGGGCTGTGGACCCCGAAATTAAATCTTTGACTGAAACAATTGCAAAGCTATGCGGTGATCTGGGGCATAGGATTGTTGAGGTTCCGTTTGAATTTGACTTTGAGCGTTATGAGCATGCGACCTGTGCAATCTGGGCGGCGGATTTAGTGACTGGTGTCGATGCGCTTGCGTCCCATACGGGACGTACACCGATCGAAAACTATCTGGAAACCGTGACACTCGCTTTTTATGAACACGGAAAAAAAATGAGCGGCGCTGATTTTGTAACGGCTCAATTAACGCTCAATGAATTACGCTTACAGGTGGGCGAATATTTTACAGGGTTTGACGTTTTACTGACACCGACTTTGGCTTTGCCTCCGCAAAAACATGGGTTGTTTTCTCAAAACCTTCCTAATGTTTCTGCGCATGATTTTTTTGCCCGTCTAAGCACTATTGAACAATTCCAACCTGTATTTAACATAACAGGACAGCCAGCTATTAGTCTTCCGCTTTGCGAGAATAGTGAAGGTCTGCCGATAGGCATGCAGTTTTCCGCTCATTTTGGGCGTGAAGATATTTTATTGAGTTTAGCAATGCAGCTTGAGCAAGCACTCCCATGGTCTGACCGCCGCCCAAAAGTGGAGCCTTAAATTGACTCAAATAATTCACCAAGATAACCACATCACAGCCAACGAACTGACAACGATTATCTTAGTGGGCACACTCTCTGTAGCGACCCTTCTCGTTCTTCCCATACTGGTGACAGGATCCATAAATGGATTGGGGCTTTCGCCAGAACAAGCTTGGCTCGTCATGTCTATAGATCAGTCAGGTAAGGCCATGGTGCTTAGCGGCACAGCAACAGGCATAGGTGTTGCGGGCGGGCCTATGATCGCCGCTATGCTTTTGGATACGCATGGATTTAACGCTATTAATGTTTTTAGCGCAGCTGCGTGCTTACTGAGCTTAGCATTGATGGTTGTGGCTCTGCTTTGGCTTCGTGAATACCGAAAGGCTTAGAAACTAGGTTGGGCTTTGTTACGTTAGCTCCCCTTTTCCGACTCTATGCTAATTGAGCCACATGAAAACATCAATATGGCGCAATGCCGTTAACCTGACAAAGCCAACAAAACTAAGCTTTCTTATTCGAAGGTAAAAGAAAGGCCAAGACAGCCATAAATCCAAGAGCCGCGCTAACCGTGAGAAGGTTATAGTGTTCTCCCTTAATAAGCACGCCTGCTATTGCGGGGCCAAGGGCAAGACCAATTGCTATGGCTGAATTTGTGAAAACCATCAAACCCCCAGTCTCATCATTTGAATTTACAGAGGCAATAAGAAAAGGGACGGTAAGCATCCATGCAAAGGCAAAAACCAACCCAATAATTGAATAAACAGTGATTGATGAAAACAGACCAAGAGAAAATGTTGCGCCGCTAATTAAGACAAGTCCCGCTAAAAGCAAAATGCCGCGATTTAAACGTCCTGCTAGAAGCGTAGCACACGCTGCCCCCGCGAGAGCGGCTAATGACGTGAAGGATAATATATTCCCAATCATCAGGGTCTCAAACCCTGCCCAATGACCAATACGTTCAAAATTCGCCCAGATAGCACTGATACCCACGTAAAACACGAAGACACCTAACAGGGCTAAAACAGGCTGTATTGACCAGTTGAAACGACGACGTTCAGTACTGTCTGTCTTAACCTCGTCAGGGAGTTTATTGGCAAGAGGAAAAGCCAAAACACATAAAATAAGTAAGGGAACAAAAAAGCCGTTCATACCAAATTTCACAAGCAGCCTTGAGACAATAAAAATCCCTATAACTTTGAAAACAACCTGCGCCAGAACCCATAATGAAAAGGCTTTATCAGGTTTTGACGCCTGCCCTATCGTTGCCATAGTCACGGCCATAGCCACACCTGCTCCTAATCCTCCCATAAAACGAACAGCTGCAAGCGGCTTGAATGACAAATTAAAAATAGACGGAAGCGCGAAAGCCACGATCATTAAGGCCAAAGATACAAATGTGATTTTGCGCGAAGAAAATCGCTTCATTAAAAATATAGCTGGCAAAACCGACAAGGCCATACCCCACATCTCTAGAGAGACAATATTGAGCGCATTTTGTAGAGACAATCCATTATGGGTGATTAAGCCGCCCACATAGATTGGCAGTAAGCCTAAACTCGCGGAAATAATCGGCGCTAAAAGAATACTCGCTGATACTGCTGACTTATCCGCCGTTACAATTGCCATAACAGGTTACCTATGATCTGGAACGTGACGAAGATTTTCGGCTGCGCCTCTAATAACATTGGCCTGATGCGGTTGTAGAGCTTGCCACCCCATACCCGCAATAAGCGGGCCAACGGGGTCAACTACGCCGGAATCAATTTGGGATAATGTTTCTAAGACTTTTAAGCCGCAAAAGGGAACTGTCATGGCGCTATAGCCCCCCTCATGCGTCATCATTAATTTACCGCCGCAAAGCTCATCTGCCGCCTTCATTAGCAACGCCGTCAATTTACCGTAAATTTCTCCGTAAAGCATATTACGGCCTAGAGGATCATAGCCCGAACCATCAAAGCCTGAAGCGACAAGAATGATATCTGGATTAAATTTATGAAGCGCGGGAATTACAACTTTATCAAAGGCCTCAAGATAAGCCCCTCGCCCACTACCCGGCGGTAGAGGAATGTTGAGGTTACAACCAATCCCTTCGCCTGCACCAATCGCCTCAACAGGGCCTGAATCAGGCGGAAAGCAATTATCTTGGTGGATTGAAATCGTCAGAACGTCACCTGAGTCCCAAAATATTTTTTCTGGCCCATTACCGTGATGAACGTCCCAATCAACAATTGCCACGCGTTTTGCCCCGTGGTCCGCAATAGCTGACCGAGCAACAATCGACCCATTGCTCAATAAACAAAATCCCATGCCTGTATCTGCTTCCGCATGATGGCCGGGGGGCCTATTGAGCGCATAACCATTTTTAACTGCTCCCGTCATAACAGCATCTAAAAGAGCAAGGCATCCGCCCGCAGATAATTTTGCAATATCAAAACCACCCTTGGAAAACGGCGTAAGGCCTCCCGCGTCGCCGCCATTATTATCGCTGAGCTCTTCAAGAGATTTGATATAGTCTGGCGTATGAACTCGCAGGATTTTGTTCATATCAGCTGGCTTTGCCTCAAGGACATTTAGATGTTTGATAAAACCCGACGCATCTAAAAGGTTTTTAAACCGCCGCTTTGTTTTTGGATTTTCATGATGCTCATCTGGTTCAATGAAAAGCGCAGGGTCAGGCTCTAATACACCAGCATAATGCTTAGTATCATGCCATGCATATAGCTCGTCCCAAACGAAACCTGTTTTCATTTTATTATCCATATGTTTAATTCAACCCCCTTATCTCCTAAGGTAGAGATAAGGGTTTATAGGTTGTAAATATTGAGTCGTAAAAATTAAAATTTCACCTCAAACGATGCGCCCCATTCTCTTGGACGCGCTGCATTTTGCTCAACCAATCCGAATCCTGGTTCGTCAGCAACCCCAGATGTTATATATTCAACATCCGTTAAGTTAGTGCCATATACAGCAATAGTCCAGAATGAGTCATCTGGAGAGAAGGTTATACGCCCACTTAACAAGGCGATCTCGTCTTGGATAAGTTCAGCTGTATTTATGGCGTCATTCGCCGCACTACCCCGGTAAGACAAATCACCGCGATAAGTGATATCGCCCCAATTACCAACGTCTTGTCTATATTGCCCCCCTAGAGAGAAAACCACATCAGGCGTATTTACAAAATCTAAATCTGTAGAAAGCGGGTTCACGATAGGTAATCCGAAAGACCCCTCAATAGCAGGCTCCAAACTTGTGTATTCTGCATCAATAAGCCCGATATTAGCCTGTAACAACCAGTGATCATCAGGCGCAAATGTCGTCTCGATTTCGAGGCCTTTTACTTCACCTTGCGCGGCATTAATTGTTCTTGGAATTCCGTTATCAAAGACGACAACTTGAATATCATCATAGTTTGAGAAGAACGCGGCCGCATTAACACGGGCGCGACCACCCCAAAAATCAGATTTGAAACCAACCTCATAACTATCCACGGTTTCTTCGTCAAAACTTGTGGGCTCAGGAAGAGGTGCACCATACCTTGCATTGAAACCACCAGATTTGAAGCCTTGAGAGAAAGATGCGTATCCTAATAAGTTATCATTAACCTGATAATCGATAATGAATCTCGGTGTCACTTTCTCAAAGGCTTCTTCAGCAACAGGTGAATCCGTAATAAGCGGCACGCCGCCAGCAAGCGAACCTGTCGCATCAATGCCCTTCTCATCACGTGTCCATCGAATTCCGCCCGTCACAGAGAGCCTATCTGTGACTTCATATCCGACTTCAGCATAGGCCGCATAGCTTGTATTATCAAAAAGAACGCCTCCATCAACACTGTCAATTCGGAATATATTTAAGAACTGACAGGGAGCCGTAACGCCTGCGGGTACAAACGTACAAAGCTCATCGGCATTTATGGTAAAGGATTCTTGCGCAAATGGCACAGTCACAGAATCGTTTCCAGATTCTTCGAGATAATAAACACCCCCCACGAAATCCAATTTATCGAATGTAGCCGAGAGTTGGAACTCTTGGCTGAATTGATCAGCGTTACCAATATTCTCTGTGCTCACTAGCTCTAATGGTGATCCATCAGAATCACGCCCAAAAGCGGTGGATTGATCGCGGTACGCCGTGATTGATTTCAGTGAAAACGTATCAGACAGTTCATAATCAATTGTGCCGCTTATACCGAAAATTTCATATTCAGATCCGGTTGGCCCTGTTCCATTAGATGTAAATAAGCTTCCCGTTTCCACGAGATTCGCATCAAAAGGAACCGTATCTGCTGGCAACCCTGGAACGGTCAGAAGGCCCGGTATCCCACCACTATCTGCGCCTATGAGGTTATTAAAGAATATACCTGAAAATAAAGTTTCCGGAGCCCCAATCGTAATAGTAGACCCAGAAATAGTTGTTGTGACGGGAGAATCTTCATCTGCATCTGAATAATCAGCGGCAATATCAACAGTTAACCTGTCCGTCGGTTGCCAACGTGCAGACCCTCTGAGGGTGAAACGATCTTCGCCGCCGAGGCTCTCACCTGTGAGCAGTCGTTCCCCAAAACCATCAGAGCTCGTGCGTTTACCAGAAAGCCTAACCGCAAGTGTATCGCTTAAGGGAACGTTTACAGCTCCTTCAAAATCAAGTCGGTCAAAACGTCCCGTCGTAACTTTTGCTTCACCAAAAAAATCATCCGTACTCGGCTTGATTGTCGTAACATTTACGGCACCGCCAATTGTATTTTTACCAAAGAGTGTCCCTTGAGGACCTCTCAAAATTTCGACGGAATTAACATCTTTAAGATCCAATAATCCACCTGTTGAACGCGCAATATATACGCCATCAAGATAAACGCCGACCCCAGGATCAGATGTAGGTATGAAGTCTGTTTGGCCGACGCCGCGGATGAAAATTGACGTTGCGTTCGAACTCCCACTGATCGGGGCGGTAGCATCAATCGTGATATTTGGGGCGACCTCATCCAGACGCGCGATGTTGGTTATATTTCTAGATTCAAAATCTGCAGCCGTAAGCGTTGTAATCGCAATCGGAACATCTTGTTGGTTTTCAACGCGTTTTCGCGCCGTAACAACAACCTCATCAATTTGAGCAAAGGCCTGCTCAGTTATTAACAATGGAACTATGAGCGCGCATGTTCCCAATAGTTTCTTTTTTGAAATTAGAAGCTTCATATTTAATTCCCCTTATTAGTCTATTTATAAAAATGTACATCAGGGCTTAAATATCACGTCACCAATAAGACATTATTTTATTGCATTTTCGGCACAAAATATGCAAGTTATCATCAACTATCTGACTATCTCATGATTTAATTCCACCTTTCACATAGGTAAAACGACCAAGAATGGCTGACATAATTAAAGAGAACTCGCCAAGAGGTCTATCACACACAAGCGATTGGGATAGGCAAGTCAAAGAAAACTATTGGGCAACAAAGATTGAACCCTTCAACCCCAAAACCTTCGACCTTAAAATTCATTCCAGACGTGCGGGTGGTTATTCCATAACTCATGTGAGTGTTGATCCCCATATCATTAAACGAAAGATAGAACATGTGCGCAGAGATGAAATCGCCGATGTATTAGTCGTGATGCCCATAAAAGGGGCCTGCATTGTAGGGTATGGCAAAGACCGCATCCCGCTATCCACATCCAGCATGTGCGTGTTTAGCGGGTGGGAGCCTTATTTTCTCCGCATAGATGAACCCTCAGAATTAATAACATTTCAAATGCCATGCAGCGCCCTTGAAGCCCGAACAAACGTAAAAACGAACAAATTAACCTTTAGTGCCATTAATACAGAAAATGGCATCCCGAGAGTTGCTGCAAACTTTCTAAAAGAAGCGTTCAAACAACTAGACCATATACCCACAGGACAAGATAGAATTCTGTTCAACAACCTCGCATCCGTTATTTGCTCAGGGATTCAATCAATGCCAGAAAAAGAAGTGACGCGCTCGGCCTATCACGAAAAACTATTGAGACGCATAAGACGGTATATTGAAGACAATATCGAAGATGAATCCTTAAATGCTAATGCAATCGCAGAGCAGCATAATGTTAGCGTACGCTACTTAAACAAATTGTTTGAAGCAGAATCTGATACGGCTATAAAATATATGAGGTCTCTGCGGTTACGCTTATTTGCGCAGAGGATAATAACAGACACGTCCAAAACTGTGACTATTAAAGAAATAGTCTTTGGTTGTGGGTTTTCAGACTATGCTCATTTTCACAGGGTCTTTAAACAATATTTCCAATGCACACCAAATGAATATCGCAATCGGCATAAGTCCTTATAATTTTAGACTTTGTCACGTTAACTCCCCTTTTCCGACCCTATGTTAATTGAAGGGCATGAAAACATCAATCTATTCCCGTCATCGCTTCCATCCTGATATTATTCGGCGGGCTGTATGGATGCACTTTTGTTTCACTCCCATCTTCCTTGATATTGCAGAACTGATGGACGCCACCTCATATCAAGAAACACATTCTAGAAATTCAGACATGAGGCTAAGACTGAATGGAATTCAGTCACGGCATCGGCGTGCGCATAAGGTGCGTGCCGGCGGGAAATCACGGTTAGTTCAGTTAATGTGACAAAGCCTATCTCGCTAAGCCTTTGAAACTAGGGCATTGATAGTGAGTGATAGAAAATGGTCGGTTTGCGCCAAAGAAAAGTGGCGGTGGACGCAGTCTGAGCCGAAGCCGTATCTACCCTAATTCCCTGAAAAACAGGAAATTTACAGGGAAATTATCAAAAAATGATAGTTATTCGCCAAAAACCACCATTTTTAGCTATGTATATCATTGAAATCACGTCGTTATTCTGGGAATTCCCTGATAATGAATAACAGGGAATTTAAATTCAATAACAGGGAAATCAGGGACGAAAGTCACAGGCATTTAGAACAATTAGAAACACGCAGAAACTGCTTACAACTCACGCACAAATCTAAACATCTTCAACCTTAGACACCACCTCATCTCAAGATCAACACTACAAAAGTTCAGACAGAATGCTAAAGCTGAGTGGAATTTAATCACAGGTTTAGTTTGTCCATAAGGCTTTGAAAAACGGAAAACTCGGCCTGCGTGATTAACGTGAGAAAGCCAAACGAAGTACCAACTCGTTCGTTTATAGTAACAAAGCCTGTCACTTAGGATTGGAAACTCGACGAATGTTGAAAAATATGCTATCAATAATCTCGTGTTGATAATCTTAAGGGAATTATTTTATGACGACCTACTTTAACATCCATTCATATGCTGAACTGTCAGACCCTGCAAAAGAAAACGTCTTTAGACAAATAAATGAATTTCATGATCATTTGCAAACTGAAAAAAATAATGATGACACATTTATATCTGAAGATATGCTCGCTTTCATTGAAGATGCAAAAGAAAAAATCGAAGAATACAGGGCAGAAAACAATATAGGCCAAAATGAAATTGATATAAATGAAGATAGCGTAGAGGCTGGCTTGTGGTTACAAGCTGAATTAATTGATAATGGTTTTGGTATAGATGCTTGGCTCAGCAATCAAGATTTTGAACCGTTCAAAAATGCTCAAGAAGAAATTCGAAACTCTGATCTAAATAAAGGTGATTTTGGAGAATATTTTTACCACCCAACACAATCTGATGGAAGCATTTCACTCGGCGTGCGCCCCCGAGATTTATCATCAGATGAAGCTAGAATATTTAGCCAATCATTACGGGAATACGCCGTAAAATTCAGTAATTATAATAATTTAGAAAAGGAACTCGTTTCACATGGATTGGAGGAATACGCTGATAATTCGATGATTGATCTTGAAACTCCTAATGGTTCCTTTACTCTCCCGCAAGATATTATGGAGAACATAAACAATATAAATACAGCTCCTTTACCATTAGAAACACCGACATTAGAAACTGTCCCAAGCCAACGAATGGGTAAGTCTATTAAACTGCCTAACATTGATTTTATAGAATTTTCGGATACTGACTTTAAATCTAATTCGTTCGAGTTTAACCGAGATTTTCCTGCGATACAATTCGACTTAGAAATGACAGACGCTATTAATGTACATATCAGAGATGATCTACATGATTATGTTCAAGACACTTTGATTAACACCTCACATTACACCCAAAATGAACATGGAGTATCTAATTCCGACAGATTTGATCCTGAAACGGGGCTTGGTGAAAATAATAGAGATTTGCAGCTCTTTGTTGATATAGCCACTGGTGATGAAATTGAGAGCAATCCCACAGGAACTCATAATTATGGAATTTATGCGCATGCAAGAGACATTGTAGAAAAAGCTAAATATGGAGAAATTGAGCTTGCTCACCCTGGCTCAGATAATTTTAATGGCGGTCACCTGGGCGCCGTTATGAATTATGAATATTATACAAAATCAGGGGTACGCGGAGGTTTGGCTGTCATTAATCGTCGTATCCCTATCCCTTTTGTAAAGGCGAAAGATGGCGGACTGGTTATGATTGGACGTGATGGCGGGTCACATTTTGGCACTCGGAATGACGACCTTAGCATAGGATCCAACTTTGCCACTATGGGGAAAGGCAATGATATTGTTTTATTAGATAAAAATGCTGAAAATGGAAAGGCTTATGGCGGAGAAGGTAAAGATTACATATTAGGTAGTGATAACGCTGATCATCTGCACGGTGGGAGAGGTCGAGATATTTTAATTGGCGGCAAAGGAGATGATCGCCTTTATGGCGCCGGTAAAAATGATGATGAAGGTAGGTTTGTTGTAAATGATAAAGGAGAGAGAGATATATTGAAAGGTGGAGAAGGAAAAGATTACTATTTCGCTGGTGATAATGACATTATAATTGCGAGTAGGGACGCCGAAGGCAACAGTCTTGATACGGATGATAAAATCACTTTAGCTGGCGGATTTGAATTAAGTGGTCCCACCACAATAGATGCTAAAGGCAATGTGCGCGGCGAACATGGTGAAATATATGAATTTTCTAACTCGGGTGAATTAACGGTTCGCTTTATGCCAGGTAGTCATGAAACACCCGCTTCAGATCATACCAGAGATAATAAAAATATGGTCGATATCACCATTAAAGACTTTCAAAATGGTGACTTTGGATTTGATTTTAATAATGTTATACCATTGTCATCTATTGAAAAAGTGGGCGAACGCGCAAACGAAACCTTACAGAATATCCCATCACTTTCCCAAGATAGCTTGGAAGGTGTTGGGCGTTCTATTTTAAATGGAGCCGAAGAGATAATAAATAATCAATTTGGGGTTGATTTGTCTAATACAACGGGGCAAATTTTAGAGCCAATTAAAGCTACCCCAACGTCTATACCATTTAATGAGGTCGTGAAACAATTTGTCGATGATCGAGCCATATTACGCACTATAGATCCTGATGCTAACTTGACTGTCACGCAGGCAGCCAACCATCCAGAATCAGAAGCAATGATTGTTAGGCTAAACAAAGCTGGGCTTGAACATTTCCCAGCTGAACTCTTGCAAGGTGAAACACCGCAGGAACGTGTTGAAACTATCCTCATAGAAGCGCATGAAATGGATAAAGGTCAAGAATTTAAACGGATGTTTGAAAACAGCGAAGCTATCAATCATCAGACATCTCTACATAATGCCGAAGAAGAGATTGATTATACTTTATAATCAAAACGGCTTTGGCACATTAACTCCCTCTTTCCGGTATTGTCAGGTTATTTTCTAGGGACGTGTTTCATCTCAGGTGGCAACTCTACCCCATAACTGGAGAGGTCACAACATTCCATTCGGATTGCGCTATGCTACGGAACTTTCGGAGTGTGTTTCGTGAGATTAAATGGCGGCGATGATTAAAGAGATTGTAGAGGGGGCCGTAAATAGAAAGCAGCCTTTGCTCGCTTTTTTATCGACTTGAACCTTTGCGCTTTTCGTTCTCGCCTTCGTATCGGCAAGTGAGAGTTTTTCGCCCGGTTATTCTTACGGCCACCAACGTCTCGTAGGGGGGGTGAGCTTACGCTTTTTCAAAGCTGCGCCATAAGACTCCAGCTTATCCGTAACGACCCGCTCAGGCATTACGCCTTGGTTTCTCATGAGTTTATATAGCAACCGCTTCGCAGCCTTGGTGTTCTTTCGGCTTTGAACAACAACATCTAAAACCGTACCTTCGTCATTAACGGCACGCCATATGTAAACCATCTTGCCGTTCATCTTGGTATAAATTTCATCCAGATGCCAAACACGCGATGGCTTCTCAGATCTTGATTTAATCCGGTTAGCGTAAAATCTTCCAAACTTATGAACCCATTTGTGGATTGTTTCATAGGACACATCAACGCCCCGCTCTGCCATTAAATCTTCAACGTCACGAAAGCTCAGGTTAAACCTGAAATACAGCCAAACTGCCCGCCTAATAACGTAAGGTGGGAAACGGTGACCGGCATAAATAGATGTCTTCATACCCATTTAATAATGGAAAACTCAAAATCATCCGTTAACCTGACAATACCATAGTGAGTGATAGAAAATGGTCGGTTTGCGCCAAAGAAAAGTGGCGGAGACGAAGGGATTCGAACCCTCGATGAGCTTTTGGCCCATACTCCCTTAGCAGGGGAGCGCCTTCGACCACTCGGCCACGTCTCCGTTGGCGGGACTAGCGAATAGTGAGAGGCGAGGCAAGACTTATCGACATAAAATGTATTTTTTTTAAAGCTTAATATAAATGCTATGAAATTTACAGGAAATCCACGATATTTTAATAGCTTTCGAGTAAATGACAGGAGTATCTCGTTTATAGCTATGCGAGACATCTGAAAATATTTGCTACTGAGTTAGCATAGTAATGAGGTTAGGCTCTATTATGGCATCAAACAAGCAATCCTTGCCTGTTTCAAAGGTGACTTCTGATAAAAAAACGCGAAGCGAGGATGAGAAACGTCAAAGTTTAAAGGCTGAAAGCATGATTTCACCTATATTGGCGCAATCTGTCAACGACACAGATGGACAAGGTTCAAACGATTTTACAAGAAAAGAGCGACGTCGCCGCAGAAAAACTACGGCAGAAATTCACGTTCCAGAACGCCAAACCAATATGAACGCCTTACGGTTTATATTAAAAACAATCGACGTTATACTTGTTTGCAGCATCATCGCCTTTGGCATCTGGAACAGCTATATCGGCGTGAATAATAAAGTTGTCATCGCCCCCATTGCCGCAGCTATCTTAGGTGCAACAATTTTCATCACCTCTCTTTTTGCAAGCCAAGCTTACCGGTTTGCCCCTGCCGAAAAACTGACACAACATTTAAAGACTGTTATTATTGCAGGGCTAGCCGCATTAGGGATTTGGCTGGCCATAGCCTTGATTATACGGCCCGAAACATTCTTGCCAGACACTTTGGCAAAGGCTGGTTTAGCGGCTACGCTTATTTTAACTGCGCTTCACGCCCTTTATCATCACTATATCAAGAAATTACATTTACGCGGAGCCTTAGCGCCAACAATCGTAATGTTAGGGGCGACGGAATCAGCTCGCCGCCTCATAGAAGAAAATGCAAAGACTAAAGAGCTTAATATTCTCGCCATTTTTGATGACCGCCTTGCGCGTGCCCCGATGAATATTCACGGCGTGCCTATTATAGGCAAGCTGGATGACCTTATGGCGTGGGATGCCCTGCCCTTTATTAACCGGATTGTCGTAACACTACCTGCCGTTGCCAATGAGCGTAAAAAAGATTTCATCAACCGCGTCCACCTCTTACCAAATCGAATTGCATTTGTTGTTGATGAATTTGAAACGCTTAATCATGTACAGCAGCGTTTGTCGGAAATTGCTGAAGTTAGTATGACAGATATTACGGGCAATCCAAAATCTGGCAGGCATACCGCTATGAAACGTATAACGGATGTCGGGATTAGCACAGTCGCGCTTATTCTTGGCGCGCCATTTTTGGTGATAATCGCTTTTCTGATCCGCAAGGACAGCCCTGGCCCTGTTTTATTCAAGCAAGCGCGCCACGGATTTAATAACCGCATCTTTTATGTCTATAAATTCCGCTCTATGCGCAATGATAAAGCCGATTTACAAGCCGCGCAACAAACTGTCGCAGGCGATGCACGCATTACTAAAATTGGGCGATTTATCCGTAAAACCAGCATAGATGAACTTCCGCAACTCATGAATGTTCTCAAAGGCGAAATGTCACTTGTTGGCCCGCGTCCTCATGCTACGGGCATGCGCACGGGCGATACGGAGAGCTACAAGCTTGTCGAAGAATACGCACATCGTCACCGCGTCAAACCTGGTATGACAGGCTGGGCACAGATCAATGGTTCACGAGGGCCGTTGCATAACGCCGAAGATGTTGCAGAGCGTGTCCGTTTGGATGTCGAATATATTGAGCGATCAAATTGGTTATTTGATTTATATATTATGCTCAAAACCCTACCAGTCATGCTCGGGGATAGTGAAAATATCCGTTAATGGCGTATTTCATCCAAAATCAAAACGGAGCCTATCGTGTTAGGTAAGTCAATGCTGGCTTATTTGCCGGTAAATATCACCAATATCATTGCAAGTTTTGGGGCGATCGCAATTTTAACTCGACTGCTCGATGATGTGAATTGGGGCATGTATTCCTTGGCTATGATTACAATGCATGCTGTGCATATGTTATTATTTAGCTGGACAGAAGCTGCCATGGCACGTTTCCAAGCTCGCGCGGAACGTAATGATGATGTCAATTCTCATATAAAAACGATTTATATGCTCGCATTATATATCGCTTTGGGCGGTTTTTTACTGATTATATTGACACTAAAATTTTTACCTTTAGACAAAAACTTAGGGTTCGTTATAACCATCGCTCTGTCCTCAACATGCCTATCCCTTTTTATCAATCTTGGCATGGAAGCTCACAAAGCTTCTCAACGTATTAAACGCTACAGCCTCATATATTCAAGTCATACATTGGTCAGCTTTGCGATTGGCATTCTATTTGTCAAATACAGCATTTTCCAAGCCTCTGGCCCATTTATTGGAATTATCATAAGCTTATTCCTCATCGGCACCCTAGATTTAATATATATGCTAAAGCAATCACGCGGCGGACAGTTCCACGCGCAGAAGAGCAAAACATATTTCAAATATGGCGTTCCAATTGGACTATCCTTGGTCCTAACCTATGCATTAAATTCCGCAGATAGCTACATGATTGCCTATCTCATTGATATTCCAACCCAAGGCAAATATAGTGCCGGTTACAACCTATCTAATCGTAGTCTTGAGATTATCTTTATTTGGGTGGCTATGGCCGTGACCCCCATGGCTATCACCGCTTTTGAGAAGGAAAGCTCAGAAGTCTCCCAAAGCATCATGAAAGACTTTGGAGCAACCTTATTGTGGCTTACCCTGCCCGCTGCAACTGGAATTGCTCTTGTATCTAAGGATGCAGGATTTATTCTAGGGGAAAGCATTAGAGCCGAAGCCGTTACAGTTATGCCGCTCATTGCATTTGCGGGATTAATTAATGGATTTATGAATTTTTATGTTCACCGTGCCTTTATGTTATCTGGCAAAACAACCGCATTCGCTTGGGCCATGATACCGCCTGTTATTTTGAACATCGGATTAAATCTAATTCTAATTCCAAAATTTGGAATGATGGGTGCCGTTTGGGCGACTGTGATATGTTATGCCTTCGCTTGCACAATAGCTATCATTCTTGCCCGCAGATATTACCCACTGCCATTACCATTCAAAGCCGCATTCGAAATTTCAGGCGCTTGCTTATTCATGGCCGTCTGTGTGCACTTCACACCTATCCCAGATTATTGGCCAGACGTTATCAGCCTAATCGTCAAAGCCGTGATAGGCGGTCTTGCATATATTGGTATATGTCTGAGTTTAAACATTGCCAATTGCCGAACTGTTTTGCAAAATATCCTACAAAAGTTTCGCCCCGAAAACGTGAGTGCATAATGGAATATTGCGCAAAACACATTCAAAATAAAACTTGGGCCGATGTAAAACCAACGCTGTCGATTTTAGCGCCCTACTTCAAAGATGATCCCAGCGAACTCATTAAGGCTTTAGATAAGCAAGCTCAAAACCTCTCAGGGATTGAAATTATTATCTATGATGACGGAACAGATGATGCGGAACTGACCGCAAAAATTCAAACTGTCGTGCCCAAACTAATTACCCCAACTCGCGCAGTTATCGCCGCGCAAAACACTGGACGCTCCAGCGCGCGTAACCGCCTGCAAGACGCAGCCCGTGCCGATTGGGTATTATTTCTTGATGCCGACATGCGCCCTGTTCACGATGATTTTTTAAAAAATTACATGCAGCTCATAAAATTTGACAAGGCCGATGTTATATTTGGAGGGTTCACAGTTCAGGATGAGGCCGCAGATAAAGACCGGGAATTGCACCGTGTTTTATCTCATGTATCGGATTGCCTTCCCCTCGCACAACGCCAAGCCAAAGGCCCGCAATTTGTCGCCTCCTCTAATCTCTGTATGCGTAAATCTGTACTGGAAGCAGAAGCTTTCGATAATGAATTTACAGGTTGGGGCTGGGAAGATAGTGAATGGGCCGCTCGCATTTCAAAGCGTTTTACTTTGCTTCATGCACACAACCCTGCTTTACATTTAGGGCTAGAAACGACTGACACCCTCCTGCACCGCTTTTCAACCAGCGGTCCCAACTATGTGCGTTTCACACAAAAACATCCTGAGCTTGCTCAAACGCTAAGCCTGTTTAAAATTTCAAAAAAACTTGGCAAAATACCTGCGCAAAGCATGATGCGCCCAGTGCTCAAAGCTATTATCAAAGCCAGTATATTGCCCATAGACTTGCGCTTAAACGCACTGAAATTATGGCGAGCCTCTCATTATGCTGTTGATTTAAAGGGCCAACCATGAGCGCGATTTATCAACCACGTACGAATCTTCGCAGCCGCTTTGAACGCAAAGCAGCGCAACATATTGGCACGCGGAAAATAACGCCTAAACTCGACCAATCTATTATCAGTTTTTCATTTGATGATTGTCCAAAATCCGCCCTAACCAACGCAGCCCCTCTTCTGGAAGCCGAAGGTTGGCTGGGTACATTTTATATGGCGATGGGCCTATGCGACAAAGTTAACCACTTGGGCCTACACATGAACCAAGATGATGTGAAAGCTGCATATGATAGCGGGCATGAAATCGCAGATCACACATTTTCTCATATTGATGGCCAACAAAGCCCTCATCAAGATTTTTTAGCTGATATAGAGACAAACCAAACCGCCCTGAACGCGCTCAACATTCCGTTTAGCCGTAACTTTGCTTATCCTTACGGCTGTCTGTGTCCTAAATTAAAAGCCAAAATAGCTCAAAAATTCGAGCTTGCTCGCGGGGTGCATAACCCATCATTTAACTCTGCAAATAAGCCGCTTGATAGCGCTTTATTACCGTCTATGCGTATGTACCATAACCAAACGATTGATGACATTATTCGCGTGATTAAAACCATGGAACAGACCCCTCAATGGCTCACTGTATTTACGCATGATGTAAGTGAAACACCCAGTAATTTTGGGTGCACTATAGCCGACATGGAGCATGTCATTCAAGTTATCAAAGATAGCGGCACGCGCGTAATGCCAATGATAGAAGCTTATGATTATATCCAATCAAAGGAGCCATCGAGTATAAAAACAGTTGGGAGGCAAAATGCATAGAGACACTCTTATATCAATTATAATCCCAACATATAAACGGCCTGATGGTATCGCAGTAGCTTTGGCAAGTGTTGAACATGAAACCGTCGTAGGGTTTGATATTGAAATCATTATTGCTGATAATGATCCAAAGGCTAGCGCAAAAACCTTCATAGAAAAATTTGCGGCTAATTCCTCTACCAACATACATTATGTCCATGTCCCGCAGCCTGGAGTTAGCAATGCACGCAACGGCGCTCTAGCTGTTGCCAAAGGACGCTACATTGCTTTTCTGGATGACGACATGGAAGCTATAGCTCCGTGGCTAACCCCGCTTATCACAGCTAGTAGGCTATATGAGGCCGCCCTCGTCTTTGGTCCAGCCACCGCCGTCATGCCTGCGGCTAACAAGCCTGAATATGAATATATGCAGCCTGAATTCTCACGATTACCTCACGATACAGACGGGATCATTGACGAAGGGGTTGCGACAGGAAATTGTCTTATTGACCTCGCGAAATGTGAATTACCAACGCCGCCATTTGACCTGCGTTACAACCAAACAGGCGGCGAAGACGACGCCTTATTTCAAACCTTACAAGCCCAAGGCGTTAAATTAGCATGGGCTCAAAATGCCAAAACATGGGAACATGTCCCTGCCAACCGCGCTACATTATCTTACATTTGGAAACGTAATTTAGCCTTTGGGCAAAGCCCAACACAACTCGCCGCGGAATCCGGTATGTCTGGCATATTTGGGATCACAAAATGGATGTTAGTTGGTTTTGCACAAACCCTTATCTTCGGCCCCATATGGCTTGTTCTTCGCCTCACAGGCCAAGCTAAGCATGTTCAATATTTTTGCAAACTTGCCCAAGGCGTTGGGAAAGTCATTTGGTTTGGCCCGTTCGCTCCTAAGCTTTACGGCGAGAACGCAACCATAGAAACAAAACCGTAAAGGAGTTCACTGCGAGAGATTATTTTCGTGAAATCATAGTTGGAATTATTTGCGTAAAATAATTCTGACTAACACGATCTCTCCAGAACGGACGTTCAAAAGCAAATAACTTTGCCGTCGTCGCTACAAATATAACCCAACTTAAGTCGTTTTGCTGTAATACGGAACTTTCAGACAGTGAGAACACAAGAAACGTCAGGCTAATAATAATAGCCCAATATGTTTCTGTCCCGCCCCGTTTTAGGCGCATGATGGCTAAAACAAACGTCCATACATATAGCACTGCAAACAAGATAACTCCAACAGCCCCGACGGATAACCATGTTTCAATCCAGCCATTATGCGCGGTAGGAACACCCCATTGTAGAGACAACCTAACATAATATGACGGCCCTAATAAATCGAGCCAATAAACCCCATAACCAAAGCCAAGCCATGGTTTTTCCTTAATACTCAACACAAGAGCATCCCAAATATCCGTTCGCCCTGTTAGAGTTGGGTCCTTCCCGATTAAGGCCAGTAATTCTCCAGGGATAAATATAGCAAGCGTCACAAAAATAGCGATGCCTGTAAAAAGCAAGTAAACAAGCAATACTCTAAGGACGGGATAGCGCCGGTAAAACCGTATAAACAAAAACATACTGATAGCTAAGAGGCACGCTAACAGAGCTGTCTTAGACGTTGATAAAAGTACAAGCAATAAGCACAACCCACCCATAGGTATCCAAAACCAGCCCCTATCTGGCCGCATTGCAAAGGCGCACATCATAATAACAAGGCCGCGCGTCATTTGCGAACCGAGATAATTTTTCTCTGTCCACGGCCCGCGCCATGCACCGACGTGAATTTCTTGAGAAATACCTCGTTGTGGGTCAATTAAAACAACGAGAAATACAATCACAACCAATGCCGAAAATGCAAACCCAAGACGTTGTACGAAACCACTCCAATCATATCTGGCCGCCAGAAACAATCCCATCAAAGTCGTCATCAATAAAGCCACAGCACGGCGCATAGAAACAGCGGCATCAATTGACCAAAAAATCGACACACCACACCATAAGACACACAACACAATCAAAGGGTTGAAAGTGACAATTCTAATAAGTTGCGGCAATATTCGTACGCTCAAAGCTAATGTCGCAATATAGATTGGGTACCACATCAACCGCGCGGCTGGACTTTCATTCTCGAGATTACTTAAATCCACAAAAAGCAGGCCGCCAATTGCGCCTGTATAATACAATATAGCCAAAAAAATGATAACATTTTCAGCGCCCCGTAGAAAAGAAAACAGCGCCAAATTACGTTGTTGCAATGCCCCAGGTGCATATTCAGTGCTCACAGCCATTATGTGGCTCCGTTCACAATATTATTTACAATTAAGCCAGAAAACCGTCCCCCAAACCGCTCTATATCCTTCACCATTTGCAATGTCTGAGGGCTTGATGCATTTTGGTTGAGTGAAACAATCGCAGTTGTGTCAACTTGTGGGTATAAGGCCGCACTCATATTTGTTCTGTCACTCGCAGGGCCATCAACAATCACCATAGCAAAGTTACTGCGTAATTTCATCCAGTAGTCTGGCGCAGGGATAACATTCACGGCCTGACTTGTTCCTAACAAGTCCCACCGAAAAACACTGACAGCTAAGCCAGTCTGGTCTTGTATGTACAGGCTATTATAGGCTTCTGGAGAAAGTTCATAACTATCTTCGGTAATACCCGTGCGCACTTGCCAAAATGGTGTGACTCCAAAGCTCGCATCATATGGCCCGTTTATTGTACCCATATTCATAATAGCTTGGAGCTGACTTTGTTTATATAAGTCGTAATCAAGGAGCAAAACACGTTTACCCAGAGGCGCAAATTGTGCGGCGGCCTCGAGAGCAATTTGGCGAGAGATGAAACTTGTCCCGCTTCCGCTATGCGTTGAACTTATTAAAGCAAGACGTCCATATCCGTCATATTGACCATCAACACTTATCCCCATCTGATTGCACAGATTTTGATAAATAGCTTTCGCTACAATATGGGTATCTGTGTTCGTCACAATCCGTTATTTCTAAGACTTTGACATCGAGAAACTGCCTAGAATAGGCAAATCATTAGCCTGTACATTCTGGCCCGTTTGTTGCGTATTACCCCCCGCAGCAGCGCTGTTTTGTGCATTGAGATAAGGATTGTTTTGCGCGTCTAACGCATCGGTAGCACCGTATTCACTTATTGTAATTGGTTGAACCATATCTAATGGATTAGTAGATCCATATGCTGGGTCCTGCGATGTCACATGTGCGTCTGACTGCGGCGCAGCGTAGTAATTTTTCGCATCTCCATAGGCTTGCGTTGATTGATACGCGCTCGGGTCATAAAGCGTCGGAGCATGAGAACCAGCCTGCGCTTGGGCCGCTGTAGAGCTTTGACTTGCACCCTTACGTACCGACAGATTATAAGCCCGTGTTGCGACATTAACATCTTCTGAACTGGCCACAGACGGCATTGGCGTACGGGGCTCATACGGCGCAACAGGATCTGGAATAACACCGTCATTATTACTTGGCAGAGGTCTATCCGTCGATCGACCACGGCGAGGCGTGCGTGTATTTGTTCCCTTGCCTTGATAATGCGTGGGATTTAGGAAAACGATAAGTAAAGCTATCATTCCCAAAGTTAACAGCCAAAGAAGACCGCCGCCTGCTAAAATAATTTTACCGAGGTCTTTGCCTTTAATTGCAAAGCTGGCATAAGAAATAACTTTAATATTCTCATTATTCGCTTCGGCTTGGGCCAAATTGACTAAAGCTTCCTGAGCCCGAGAGTTATAAGTATCCAACGCAGCTGTTAAAGTTTTACGCTCACGCAATAAGTTTTGATGTTCTGGTGACAGTTTCGTTAAACGACTAACTTTACCAACCGCGCTGTTAAGCTGTGTTTGTAGAGTCACCTCTTTTTCGCGGTAACTATCTGCCGAAGACTTCAGTGTGTTACGCCGCGTCAATAAAGCCTGATAAACAGGGTTTGGCCCAACACGCCGACCACCAGCCGCTTGGCCATTATTGGCCGATTGCAACCGCTTTAGCTCATCAAGCTCTGTTCGCTTCTGGCGCACAGGGTTACTTGTCGGTAAATATTTTGCCAAAAGTTGCTTTAATTCCAACTCGGCTTGGGCGATCCGTTGTGACGTGCGATCATCAACATATAAATTGATCGTTTGTTCCGTCCCGCGCAGTTGATCCTCTACTGTCGCTAGTGATCTCTCAGTTTCAGCCATAAGGGCCCGCAATGTATTCAATTCCGCTTTTAAATCTTCTGAGCGTTTTCTCAGACCTGTTTGCTCTGATGTGAAGTCTGATATGTCGTTACGTTCTAAAAACCGAGCAATCGCGCGTTCCGAGGATTTAAGCTGTCTCTCCGTTTCATCGCGGCGCTCTGAAATTGTATCCTCAGACCCTTCAACAAAAACGGTGCGGCGATAAACTCTATATGCATCAATAAATTGATTGACCGTTTCAACGGCAATTTCTGGGCTTTCATGTCTAAAAGACACATCAATCAAAGAGGACTTAGGCTTGGGCGCAACATAATATGCATCAGATACAAATTTATGCAGTTCAGCATAAGCATCTTCAATCTCACGCTTAGAGCCGCTCGCCTCAGCATCGCGAATTTTCTTAAAAGCCTTCTTATTAAATAGGTCTTGCGCTTGGCGTTCTGATAAGTCTTCTCTGGGAGACGTCATAATTCCAATAACTTGGTCAATAATATCAGAGTTTTTCATGATACCGACTTCATTCAAAGCAATCGTATCAGGCGTTTGAGAAATCCCTCCCGTATTATTACTATTATTTGCACCAATGGGTGTATAAATATATTCGGGCCCAATTTGCACCAAGAGGCGTCCTTCGCCGTGATAACTACGTTTTATGTCCTTGGTGAAGTAATAAATCCCAAAAAGCCCTATGAGAAACACAGGGACGATCCATAAGACTTGCTTCATTAACCCCTTTAGGATTGATGTTAGGCGAATATTTGGCATACCCGTCATATAATCGCCGACCGTTAAGCCGTCATACTGTGTATCAGAATTTGACTGACGCCTAGCATCTGGATGAGCATCAATGGATAGACCCCCAATCATTCCAGCATCATGAGCCGAAGCTTTGTTAGGTGATTTTGAATTTTTCGACCAGGTGGCCATAATTAACCCTCATTAATAATGTTATGGTTAATGTGAGGCCTAAATTTTAACAATTCCTTATCCATTCTTGTTAACAAAGGTAAAAATACGAAATATTATCAAAATGAGCCGTTTTTATGAGAAAATCACCTTTATATAGGCAGTTAACCTCCCATATTTCCCTAGTAGCCGTTGCGACGAGCTTACTTTTGTTAACTGATTCGCAAGCGAATGCGCAGTCAAGGTACGGGCAAAATTCATCAAATACTCAGAATTATGAATATTACGCCCAGCAACCTGCCCCTCAATACATCGCTCCAAAGCCTCCTAAAAAGTATAAAAACATCGTAGATTGGGTTCGCGGGAAACGTAATATTGCTTATCAAAAGCCTACGCAACAACGAGCCATCTTCCAACAATGGGTAGACTGGGAGCCTGAATATACACTCACTCCCGGTGATCAGCTTGATATAATCGTTAGCAGCGCGCCAGAATTATCTCGCACACTTACTGTTGGCCCTGATGGCCGCGTTGTTATGCCAATGGCACGCCCAATTATGGCCGCAGGCCGCAGTTTCACACAATTACAAGCCGAGCTAACTGGGGAGCTATCCAAACAATTACGTGACCCAACGCTCGCAGTAACTCCGCGCGCATATGCACCGTCACAAATTTATGTTGGCGGTCAAGTCAACCAACCAGGCACTTATACACTTCCAGGCCAAATCGGAACACTCGAAGCTCTATTCCTTGCTGGCGGCATGGCGCCAGGTGCCAGAACCCAACAAGTGGCCGTCCTGCGCCGCGCGCCTAATGGTGGAATGATGATGCGCAGTGTGAACATCAAAAATGGTCTTCAGAATATTCGAGAATATGATGATAATATACAATTACGCCGCGGCGACATTATCTTTGTTCCACAGACAGCTCTGGCAGAGGTCGGGATATTTGTTCAAGCCTTCCGTAGGACCTTACCGATTGACTTTAATATATCATATCAAGTCGGCCAAAACGGTGTGGGTACGGTTATTACGCCTTAATAGCGGCGAAGTGAGGCCCCTACTAATCAAGGAGCCATCAACAATTTGCGTCATATAACTTAAGCCCTAGAGCTTAAATTCATTAGAGTTTGAAAGCGGTCTATTAGGCCGCTTTTTTTGCTGCAAGCAATTCACGGTTTTCAGCAAGCCATCCACGAGCCGCGCGTTGTGCCAATGTGACATCATGAGCACTCATTTCCAACTTGATTTCGTCGCGATAAGCTTTTGCAGGTTGACTACCCATCATTGCTGCCAAATTAAACCACTTATGGGCTTCGACATAATCTGCACCGCGATCTTCAAGCTCCGTAGAGTGCATCAATCCCAAACGGAACAAATCCTCTGAACTTGCGTCTTGTGCGACGGCGTCTTTTGCTTCTTTTACTTCAACGTCAGTAAAGGCCATAACCTTCCCCTTTGCTTTCTTTCCATTCACCTAATACCTTTGGAGGTCTTCAACCTTACCAAAAGCGCTTGAGACGCGGCGTTCACCATCTTTCTCTCGCTGTTGCCTAAGTTTTGCCTGTTGAGATAAATATTAGGTTAATATAGAACAGGGTTAATCAAGTTTTACATGTGTTACTTTAAGTAAACATAAGTTAATAATTAAATTACTTGAGATTAAAATTTCATTATACTTGCATTTTTACAAGTATATGTGGTTTTTAAATCAAGTATAAATAAGATCGATTTAAATATAAGTTTTCTCAAAAAACCGCAAAATAAATCAAAAAAATCTATTTTTTTACGTATTTCTTTAAAATTCTCACGCCAACAAGCAAATGGGAGGGCTATTTTGGGCAAAATTTAACCTGCGATTAAACCTATTTGTAAAGTCAGGTGAACTTGGCATAACAAAAATGGCCCAAAATCATGAATTGACGATTTTTAAGGCGGTAACCAAATCAATATTATGGCTCATGTTTGATTGAAAACGCGTATAACAGACTTATATTATGCTTAAGAGCAAGCACGAAGGAAGGTTTCAATAATGGTACGATTGCCGAAAAACCTATCTAACACTTTATCTTTTAAATCAGGCGTTATTCAAACTGGAGCTAACGCATTAGAAGCTGAACTCCTCGGCGAAAAAGCCTATTCACTAGGCCTTTCCGCGCGCTCACTAGAAAATGCATTGCACACTCTAAAAACCTTCCAAGGGTCTGAGGGTGAACGCGCTGTCCTTTTGCAATCTACCGCCGATAGCGTTCAGGCTTTTTTTATCCAACGCGAAATGATGGGGTTCACCAATCATGAGCACCCTATTGAATATTATCAAATCCCCAAGGCGGTCTTAAGCAAGGTCGGCGTCAAGCCGTCTCTTAATCGTAAAACTTAGCAAAATCTTCCAAAGTGCCACGATCTGCATAAAGTCCATTCACAGCGGCATCAGGGTCTGCGTAACCAAGCGAGCAGCCAACAAGTACCTCTTCGGTATCAGGTATATCGAGGAATTCGTGGCACACAGAACTCCAATTACGCCACCACCCTTGCGGAGCTGTATGCAAGCCTTCTTCGCGCGCGAGCAGCATGAGCGACTGCAGATAAATTCCGACATCCAAATGTTGCGGCATGTCCAAACTCTTATGCCCCGTAATAATAATCCCGACAGGTGCGTCAAAAAACTTTGCATTTTGCGCGAGCCAGACAAGCCGCCCCATTTTATTCTCCCGCGCAATTCCTAATTTCTCATACATATCTTCGCCGAGCTTATAGCGCCAAGAGCGTTGCGGTTCCCATAGCGGGCTTGGGTAGGCTGGATGGGTGGGCTCTTCCATTTTACCAGATAATGTAATTTTCGCGGCTTTTTCTTTAAAAGCCATCAATGTATCGCCTGTCATTACATGCAGTTTCCACGGCTGTAAGTTCCCGCCAGAGGGACTACGCAGAGATGTTGTTAAAACACGCTGCAAAACATCCTGCGGGACGGGCGTGTCTAAAAACTGCCGTACAGTAATTCGCGTATTGAGCGCCTGCGTAACACTTGCTGCCTTATCCGAGGTAAACTTCATATCACCTCTTCCTATTTTCCAATTTTTTTAGACTTTAAAAAAACTAAAACCACATAATCTACCACGGCTGCTAACGTACCAGCCCCCATGGCCATCCAGAGTGGCTTACCTGCATGCAACATTAAATAGCCAAGACCAAAGCCTATAATGAACGCTCCGAATGCAGGGCCTTCTTGAATTTTCATATGTTGCCTCATAATTGCGCCTAACCTAATCGAGTTTCACGCGATAAACAAATGGAACATCCCTGTCTGGCTCACAGATGTTCAGCGCAGTATTGCCCTTAAAAATGCGCAACAACAATATCTTGAAAGTCCAGCCCTTTAGTACCGCGCCAATATCCTGTATGAACATCAACTTTAACGGCACCTAGCGCGGTTAAATATTCCCGCACCCAATCCAAATCATAGGCGACAGCCATGGCAGGTTCGGACAGATCTTCAATCCAATCACCATCTCCTTTATGCGTGAATGAGAACTTAGACTTTTCATTTACGCCGTCATGCCCAAAGACTGTAAAATACGCACGACCGCCGCGCTTTGTGACGCGAGCTGTTTGAGTTAAATACTGCGCCACAGCGTCTTTGCGCATATGGGTGTAAACAGAGGTCGCAACCGATATATCAAATCTGCCATCGGTGTATGGAAATGTAAATTCCGCAGGCTTAAGCCTTCCGCGCGGATTATAAAAACTATTCCAGATATTAGCATGACTAAAATTATATTGCCCTGAGAGCTTTGCGAAAGTTTTTCGCGACCATTCAACCCCGTAAGCGACAATATCAAATCCTTCATAGGAAATATCGTCCCCCATAACGCGGTGCAACGCGAGCGCATTACGCCCAATCGCAGACCCAATATCCAAAACGTCATCGTTCTCTTTGAGCCCAGCATGTTTTTGCATCAAGGCAACCGTCTTATTCCCGCCAGCCTCAAAGTCGCCAGCGCCGGCAAAATTAATTGCATTAGGCGGCCGCGCATTTCCATCCAAAAACGGCGTAAAACGCACAAGAGCGCGAATAACATCCGCGCCAAACGTATATTTGAAACGGCGAAGTGTAGCCGAGCGCATTATGACCTTGCCTTGCTTACAGCCCTAGCTTCTTGCGCAAAATCTCATTCACCGCTTGCGGGTTAGCTTTGCCTTGAGACGCTTTCATGACCTGACCAACAAAGAAGCCGAGCAGTTTCGGGTTCTCTTTAGCTTTCTCCGCTTGGCCTGCATTATCAGCGATAGCTTTATCCACCATAGCTTCAATCGCGCCCATATCCGTGACTTGTTTAAGGCCTTGCGTTTCAATGATCGTATCGGCATCACCCTCACCTGCGAACATACGTTCAAAGACGTCCTTGGCGATTTTCCCAGAGATCGTTTTATCCGCGATACGGTCAATCAAAACGCCCAGCATAGGCGCAGTGACAGGACTGTCCTCAAGTTCTGTTCCTGCCTTATTCAGCGCCCCAAACAAATCGCCCATCATCCAGTTGGCCGCGATTTTAGCATCACGCCCGCCTGCAACAGCTTCGTAGAAATCGCTCTTGCCTTTATCGGCCGTCAAAATACGCGCATCATATTCGGACAAATTATAACCGCTCATAAAGCGCGCTTTAATCGCATCTGGTAGTTCTGGCAAATCGGCTTTGACCTTATCTACAAAGCTTTGCTCTAGCTGTAACGGGAGCAAGTCAGGGTCGGGGAAATAGCGGTAATCATGCGCGTCCTCTTTGGAGCGCATAGTCCGCGTCTCGCCTTTGACACTATCAAATAGACGCGTTTCTTGGTCAATCGTCCCGCCCGCTTCGATAATTTCGATATGGCGACGGGCCTCAAAATTAATCGCTTGGCGAATAAAGCGCATGGAGTTCACGTTCTTAATCTCGCAGCGCGTGCCTAGCTCTCCGCCCGGCTTGCGCACAGACACATTGACATCAGCGCGAAGGTTGCCCTTCTCCATATCGCCGTCACATGTGCCGAGCGCACGGACAATGCCGCGTAATTTATCGACGTAAGCAGACGCCTCTTCAGGGCTGCGCATATCGGGCTTGGAGACAATCTCCATCAGCGCCACGCCGCAGCGGTTAAGATCTACATAGGTTTCATCAGGGGAAAGATCATGCACGGATTTGCCCGCATCTTGCTCCAGATGGAGACGCTCAATCCCAACGGTGACAGGCTCTAGCGTATTGCCGTCCGCATCAATCGGGAGAACTTCAATCTCGCCCTCACCCACAATCGGATGCTCGAACTGGCTGATTTGATAGCCTTGGGGAAGATCGACATAGAAATAGTTTTTGCGATCAAAACGCGAGAACAGATTAATCTGCGCGTTGAGGCCAAGGCCCGTCTTCACCGCTTGCTCTACGCAAAATTCATTCACAACAGGCAGCATCCCCGGCATGCCCGCATCGACAAGCGAAACTTGGCTATTGGGCTGGCTACCATATTCCGTAGAAGCGCCCGAAAAGAGCTTGGAATTACTCGCGACCTGCGCATGGACTTCAAGGCCGATGATGATTTCCCAATCACCAGTTTCGCCTTTGAGCCAATCTTTTTTATCCGCAACGCGGGGTGCTATAAACATAGTCGTTTTCCTATTCCTATCATCCGCTCATCCCAGTATAACTGGGGCTAAAATAATATAATCTAATTCCGCTCATCCTAAACTAACCTAATTCTGCTCACCCCAAATTTGATTTGGGAGCTAGCCGACACTCCATCACCTTTTGATAAAGCTCTGGAAACATCTCTTTATCGGGCAACGGCCAGACGGGAGGTTTAATAATATCAATCCAATGTGGATTTATTTTTTCTATCAGCTCTAATTTCCATTGCCTTTTTTAAGCTTTCATTTGCCTTGTAATTCGTATTGCTTTTTAACCGAAGAGGAAAGCCAATGACCCATTTTTTTAAAAATCTTGCCCATTGAATCTGTCCATTTGTATTTCCCTGCATCTTGTTCGGCGTAATTCGCAGCAACAAAAACTTCCATTATCTCTCTATCTATTTCTGCCACTGCAAAAGGTTTGGTAAAAGTACATAAATGCGGAACACTTTCGGAGCGGTGTGCTGTGTTATGAAGAAAACCCTTAATTAGCTCTTCAACCTGCAGCATAGATAAGACGGGTTGGGACAAAAAAAATTCTCTGCACTCTTCTTTATTCTCATGAATAATATATTCTGGAAGGAAATGTAATTCTCCACCGGTAGCAGTCGCGACACCAGATTCGATTATGGCTATATGCGTATTTGTCCAGTTACTAACATTATAACCATACGCAGAAAAAGGCTTATTATAGCCTACAGTCTCCTGAATGTTAGAAACCATGACTTCAGCATAAATCATTCTTTTAACATCTACAGGAACGTCTGTCATAACTTCATCAAGGCTATCGCGACACTACGGGTCACGTCCACCACGCCTCAGGCTTCGCCGTAAACCCTGCCGCATCCTCCAGCGCGCTCGCCGCTTTAAACACCGTGTCTTCATCAAGCGCCCGCCCGATAATTTGTAGGCCTAATGGCAATCCATCGGCATTGAGACCCGCGGGGACGGAAATTCCCGGTAATCCTGCAAGGTTTGTGGTGACCGTAAAAATATCATTGAGATACATTTGGATTGGGTCGGTAACTTTGCGGCCCACAGCGAAAGGCGCAGAGGGCGCTGTTGGCGTCAAGATCGCATCACAGCTCTGCCACGCATTTTCAAAATCTTGCACAATCCGCGTGCGCACTTTTTGGGCGCGTAGATAATAGGCATCATAATACCCCGCGGAGAGAACATAAGTTCCAATCATGATGCGGCGGCGGACTTCGTCGCCAAAGCCTTCGGTGCGCGTACGGTCATAAGTGTCATTCAGGTCTTTGCCATCAACGCGCAGGCCGTAACGCATACCGTCATAACGCGCGAGGTTAGAAGACGCCTCAGCAGGAGCAACAACATAATAGGCAGGCAGCGCATATTTCGTATGGGGCAGCGTAATCGGCACAATTTCTGCGCCCGCATCTTTCATCCATTCAATGCCTCTATCCCAAAGCGCTTGGATGTCTTCGGGCATGCCGTCCATTCTATATTCTTTAGGGATACCAATGCGCAGGCCCTTCACGGACTGACCGCAACTGTTTGACCATTTCGGCACATCTACGTTAAGCGAGGTGCTGTCTTTGGCATCATAGCCTGACATGCTCTCGAGTAAAATCGCCGCGTCTTTGACAGTTTTGGCAATCGGCCCTGCTTGGTCGAGCGAGCTTGCAAAAGCCACCGTTCCCCAACGTGAGCAGCGGCCATATGTTGGTTTAATTCCGACTGTGCCTGTGAAACTCGCAGGCTGGCGAATAGAGCCGCCCGTATCGGTCGCCGTCGCGCCGAGGCAAAGGTCCGCCGCCACCGCCGCCGCAGAGCCGCCAGACGAGCCGCCCGGCACAAGGTCTTCATCCTTACGCCAAGGATTAATCACAGGGCCATAAGCAGACGTCTCGTTCGAGCTACCCATCGCAAATTCATCAAGATTTAGCTTGCCGAGCATCACCATGCCGTCGGCTTTCATATTCGCCGTAACGGAGCTCTCATAGGTCGGTTCAAAGTCGCCAAGAATTTTCGACCCCGCGCAGGTTTTCACTCCGTCTGTGCAGAATAAATCTTTCACGCCTAATGGCGCGCCTTCAAGAAGACCAACTGTGCCTTTTGCGCGGCGCGCGTCAGAGGCTTTGGCTTGTTCCAGCGCAAGCTCGTGCGTATCGGTAATAAAGGCGTTGAGCTTTCCCGCATCCGCGCAGGCATTAATATGGGCTTGCGTAAGTTCAACCGAGCTAAACTCGCCCTTTTCCATACCGCCAAGCGCGGCTTCGAGTGTGAGTTTTGTTAAATCAGACATGCCCTACTCCACACTTCTTGGGACAACAAAGAACCCGTCATCTTTTTTCGGCGCATTTTTCAAAACGTCATCGCGCTTGCCGCCATCTGTTATTTCATCCGCTCTCATGGGCGCAGACATATCCACCGCAGATGTCATAGGCTCCACACCCTCCACATCAACTTCACCGAGCTGCTCTATCCAGCCTAAAATACCATTTAGCTCATCTGCCAAATTCCCGCATTGTGCATCTTCGACATGCAACCGGGATAATCGGGCGATTTTACGCACATCATCGGCAGATACGCCGTTTTCTGGGGCACCATTTTCGGGCTGACTCACAATAGACTCCATTAGAAATTCATCTGCGAATTAGCAGGGGCAAAGCAACGCCGCAAGTCATCAATCCTTTGTCCATTGCGGTTTTTAATCTTTTTGTTTAAACCCGCCTCTCACGAAAGAGAAATAATGGCTAAATTCAACAATCCGGCAGTTAATGAAAATGTTCCGCGCATGGAAAATGGGTTTACACGCTGGATTGCTGAAACGATTTTGAAGGTTTTAGGCTGGAAAGTTACAGGGCAATTTCCGCAAGAAAAAAAACTGATTTATATAGGGTGTCCCCACACATCGAATTGGGATTTACTCATCGCGGTTTCAGCTATGCAGTCTATAGGGCTACGCTCAAGCTGGATGATGAAAAAAGAAGCCTTTTTCTGGCCCTTTAGCGGAATGTTCAAACGGCTTGGCGGAACACCTATTGACCGCAAGTCAACTAAAGACCTCCCGCAACAAATGGCGCAGTGGTTTGCGAGCCAAGACAAAGCCTATTTAGGGATAACCCCCGAAGGCACGCGCGCCAAAGTCAAAAGCTTAAAAAAAGGGTATTGGCGCATCGCAAAAGCGGCCAATGTGCCCGTTTTTCTGGTGGCCATAGATGCTGAAAAAAAAGAAGTCGTTCTCGATAAAATTTGGGAAATAACCGATGATTTAGAGGCGGACAATGCCGCTATCAAAGCCTATTACGATGCGAATTACAAAGGCATAAGGCCAGAACTAGGCTAGATTTAAAAACAACCTAGTCAAAAGTTCGTAATTATAGCATATACAGTTCCGATATTTTCACCCCCCCACTCAACACAACTACAGCCGAGAGTTAATGAACCATGAAATACGACAATCCCCATATGAGCGAGCACTCCCCGCGCATGGGAAATGCTCTCACACGCTCTATAGGCTCTATTGGTCTTAAACTTATTGGTTGGGAACTCACGGGTAAAATGCCTGATGAACCGAAGTTCATCATTCTAGGCGTACCTCACACATCCAATTGGGATGCAATTGCTGCAACACTTGCTATGCTTGCGTCTGGCTTTAAATACACATTTTTAATGAAAAAAGAGTGGTTCTTCTGGCCCCTCGGACCGATATTTCGGGCGCTAGGTGGATATCCTGTTGACCGAGCTCAAGGCAAGAATATCGTCGATCAGTTGCTCATCTTATACGACAAAGAGGATAAAGTCTGCCTTGGCTTTCCTCCTGAGGGCACACGATCTAAAGTCGATCGCTATAAGACAGGTTACTTACGCGCAGCCTATGCGGCCAAAGTTCCCGTTTTCATTTGCGCCTTTGACGGGCCGAATAAAAAAGTTGTGTTAGACCGCCTCATGCCGTTAACGGGCGACCTTAAGACTGATAATGTGGCTATTAAAAAATATGTCGATGATCATTGGGTTGGTATACGTCCAGAACGGCAATAATATGGCGCTACGCCCTTGATTTCAACCACACATACCCTCCTCAGTCTCGCTGTTTTATCTAAACGCGGCGACGTTAAGCGCAATTGGGCGACGGCTATCGGGTCATTTTTACCTGACGCAGTTATCTATATTTGGGCCCCTTACCAAAGCCTCGTCAACAAAGTCGACGGGCGTACACTTTGGAACGAGCTTTATTTCCAACCGCCCATGCAAAACCTAATTGCCTATTTTAACTCCATCCCAATCTATGCCGTCTTAGCGGCGACAGGTTTTATTCTACGCGGAAAGATTTGGGGTAAGTTGCTGATGGTCTTTGCGCTTGCTGCTTTGCTACATATGGCGACAGATTTGCCTGTACATAATCACGATGCTTACCGTCATTTCTGGCCATTGAGTGATTGGCGCTTTATCTCGCCATTTTCTTATTACGAAGCCGCCCATCATAGCCGCTGGGTCAGCCTCATCGAAGCCATGATTGCCTTTGGAAGTATTGCCGTTTTATGGAAAAGATTTCCAAAGCTTTGGGCACGCATTATATTAATCGCAATGGCGGTTTTTTATATCTTCATACAAACCCAAAGCTTAATTAGATAGTATGGCAATTTTAACCTTAGACGAACTACGCCTAACATCTGGCGCGCTTATGGGACTTGACCCAGGTACCAAGACATTGGGCCTTGCCATTAGTGACCGCACGCGCCTCATCGCCACCCCGCTTTTAACAATACACCGTAAGAAATTTACACCAGACGCCGCGCAACTCCTCGCACTTTACGATGAAAATAACGCGAGCGCCTTGATCATTGGTCTGCCCGTCAATATGGATGGCAGCGCAGGTCCGCGTGTGCAATCAGTCAAGGATTTCGCGGTGAATTTACAAAAAATACGCGATTTACCTATATTTTTTTGGGATGAACGCCTCTCAACCCTTGCCGTCACTCGCGGGATGTTGGAGGCGGATATGAGCCGCAAAAAGCGCAAAGAAAATGTGGATAAACTCGCCGCTAGTTATATTTTACAGGGTGTTTTAGATAGGTTACGGGCCTAAAATCATTTCCCCCACTTGACTCTGAACGAAAAAATCGTACACGGCTCATATGAGTTATGCAAAATCTATTATTGATGATATTTTTGGCGGAATACGCCCCGCCGCCCGCGCGCTGAATAAGCCTGCATCGACGATACAAGGCTGGTATGAAGCTGGGACAATTCCGCAGAAACATTGGACTGACATTATGGCTATGGCCACACAATTCGGTCATAAGCTAAGCGCTGACAACTTCTTTGATGCAACAGACAGCACGGCGGCGATGACTCGCCAGCAACCCTCCTCTGAAACACCGCTTGTTCCAGAGATGCACGGCTATAGTTTTGACAAACCCCATTGCCTGTCCATTCCCGATTTCCACCGCGTAGATATTGAAAACCTCTTAGAGCTTGGCACACGTTACTTGGACTTATCCGTACAAAAATCTCCGCGCGAAGGGCCGCTGCGAGGTAAAACGCTTATCAATTTATTCTTTGAAAACTCCACACGGACAGAAAAATCATTTGAACTGGCAGGTAAACGCCTTGGCGCGGATGTCATATCCATGAATATTGGTAGCTCATCAGTCAAAAAAGGCGAAACCTTACTCGATACGGCAACGACGTTAAATGCGATGAACCCTGACCTATTGGTTGTGCGTCACGGCGCATCTGGCGCGCCTGCATTACTAGCACAAAAAGTATCTTGTTCCGTCATTAACGCAGGCGACGGAATGCATGCCCACCCGACCCAAGCCTTACTCGACGCGCTGACATTACGCCAAGCTGTCGGTAATATTGACGGGCTGCGTATCGCCATTTGCGGGGATATTCTGCACTCTCGTGTGGCGCGCTCTAACGTGCAGCTCTTAAATATGCTTGGCGCGGATGTACGGCTTATAGCCCCTCCAACCTTAATGCCAATTGGCGCACAAAGATGGGGCGCAGATATCTTCCATGATATGAAAACGGGATTAGAGGGCTGCGATGTTGTGATGATGCTGCGGTTACAACTCGAGCGCATGAACGGTGCATTCGTGCCGTCCAAACGCGAATATTTCCACTATCACGGTTTAACACGAGAAAAATTAGCCTTCGCAAAACCTGACGCGCGCGTCATGCATCCTGGCCCTATGAACCGCGGCGTAGAAATTAGCTCCGATGTCGCAGATGATTCCAACATAAGCCTTATCACGCGCCAAGTCGAAGCGGGCGTCGCGATGCGTATGGCAATCCTCCA
>JBDVGI010000272.1:0-14380 GCA_039962885.1 Litorimonas sp.
AGAAAGGATCAAGAATAAGACTATCGAACATCGACGCTTGCAATACCGTAAAGCCGTCGCTTAATATCAACCAAAGAGGTGAGCAAAGTCTCTCTTAGCCCAGACCTAAATCTGTGCCATGGGCGCTGACTTCAGACATGATCTCTTACAAGACTGGCATCATATGAATCATGGTTACAAACCTTATCGTCATCATAAAGATAGTTGTGCGCCAAACCTTGAACAAATAAACGCGGTCGTACCCTTCGCTTGGGATGTTACTCCGCATGAAAATTTAGAAAATCGTGACCTTCTTATCGCATGATGTTTGACAGATTTAATGCCTGCTCTACCGGCAAATGTAAGCGTTAGGACAATGTCCTATACCGCCTAAAGAAAGACGCTCGCCAACCCAGCCCGAAATAGAAATGTGCTTCTTAAATTGACATTTAGTATCTCTAAACAACGCCATATTTGTTCCTAGCAGCTTCGACGAACCATACCGTCAATCCTACACCATATTTATCGATATTGCTTTTGAATCTATCATCAGATTCCCACATATCTGCGAGTGACGCATAGCTTACGGACGATGTGCTATAAAACCATTTATCTATGTGCCTTCGGTGACAAGCAACAATTTCTGATGCCTCTGGGCACAAGGGCGATAGTCCTGATGACATCAACTCAGCGGCTTGAACCCATATAGACATTTCTTCAGCTCGGATTTGTTTCCAATCGTCCTCTTTGTAACGCTTAGTTCTGCTTTGACTGACCTTATAAGCTTTGGTCTCTCCCCATAACTCCTCAGTCTCAACATTATACTCTTCTGGGTCAAACCCGTCGAATATGTCTTGAATGCTCATTTTCGTCTCCTTTTGTAAATTTGATGATTTTACGATTGCGGCATCAATCGTCAAAATCATGGCCTTGGTCGTTTCAATTTTGTTCAGCAAAACTTGTCTCTGGGAATGCAATTCACTGAGGTAATCAAAATTAGGGTCATCCAGAGCAGCCTTGATTGAGGCTAACGATAACCCAAGTGATTTTTGAATGAGAATTTGCTGTAACCGTAAAATATGATCAGTTCCATAAACACGGTAGTCAGAGGAAGTACGCTCAGGCTTCAAAAGGTCTATCTCATCATAGTAATGAAGTGTGCGTACTGAGACGCCTGAGAGTTCAGCCAAGACTTTAACGGTAAGTTCGTTTAAATCGGTCATGGGACTGTATTGCCCTATAACGTAGCGTTAGGGTCAAGACTTTTCTTTAGTTTACCTTTTTTAGGTCTCTTAGTAATTAAATGCGAGTGGCTTAAAATCGCTCCATTAAGGACACTCAGTTTTTTCAATCTAGCCTCAACTCTGAACACTCTGACCACTCTGAACGGGTTTCTTAAATAGCGGTGGTTTTGGCCGTGGAGCCTGCAAAACCTCTTTTGTGTTTTTCGGGATATAATCATCGCGAAATCATAAAACCGAAAAAAGTCCATAATAGAGACAAGGGTAACGTCGGTTTGAGTATGAAAAGCTATTTCCGTCCCGAAAAACGAACCTTATAAAATCTTACGTTCAGAACCGTTATTTAACGGGGAATAGCGGGCCGTGTGCACATGTTAAAACAGGGAAACAACAGGCGAAAAACTCAAAGGTTTCACGTTAAAGTTTGGGCAAGTCAGAACTCGCAAATACGAAAAAACCCCTCTTAATATTGCGAAGGGGTAGTTTTTGACGATTATTAAGGTGTTTTGGGCCTTCAGGTAAAAGCTGAAACTAGCGCTCTAGCTTCCTTTGTCACTCTCATGAGTGACTTATCTTAGGCATTTTAAGCCGCTCAAGAAAATGGCAACTTCATCCCCTTAGGAGACATGGAAGAGTGTCTTTAGTTGGGCTGTGGTTTCAATCGACCGTCGCAACACTTTAGGTATTTATTAGCTAGAGCAAGCAGGCGAACTTATTGCGTTGTTAGGCCCATTTCATCACTCAGGCGCCCAACCAAGCTTTCTGCGTCGCGCTTGCGGATGAAATATTTGGCGAGTTTGATTGTCTTGCCCGAGGTTAAATGCCCGACGATGTGATAGACTTGATTGTCCCCAACTCGCATTGCCTTAGTGAGATTAAGCGAGCTGAAATCAGACGCGTTAAAGACTTCAAACCCGCCCCTGAATAAGCCCCGCCGCAATGTCACTTCGGTATCTGAGATTTCAACCGCAGATTTGAACAGCCAGAAATTAAGCGCTCCATAAGCGAGGAAGATTCCAGGGATTCCAAAAATTCCCGTAAATAAGAGTGGGAGTGGCGTGAAAAACCCAGCTAAGCCAATACCCCCAAACACAAGCGCCATGACCGTAAGGCTTATCGCTGAGCCTATATGGCGCGCGGGCGGGAAGTAGTAATATGTCCCGTCTCCTTCTTCGTGGAAAACAACGTCGGTTTTTGTCCAGTCTCCCTTATAGGTATAAACGCCTGCAGGTGCCGGCATATCGCCAAGGTCAGCCGGAATTATTTTGGGGTAAGTTTTAGGATCAAAGACAGGAACAACAAATTCCTGCTGATAGTCCGCGCCCGCTAACTCCGCCTTGAATTCCAAACGCCAAAAATACTTACTATTGGGCTGACTCCAATCCGTTGACCGCTCATTTTCCGGGAGCACAAAAAAGATTGGGAGTTCATATGTTTCGCGCCAACGCCCTGCATTGGCTGGGATGTGCTGGCTATCTTGCCACTTTACATGCTCTCGGGTGCTACGATTATTGCCTGATCCACTTTGATATTTATGAATATGTTTAAGCGTGACGTTAAATTCCGTGTCTTTTGGAAATTGCGCAGTGATATGTAATATGCCGCGCAGATAATGTCCGAGAGCCGCTGGATAGGTCTCAAGCTCAAACCCAGTATGCTTAAAACGCCGCGCCTGCTGATACATCTTAACGGCCCAAACAATAATTCCTACACCCACTAATGGAAAGACCAGCGCAATCGAGGCGATGTAGTTTTTTTTCTCTAAGATTTCTTCGGGCATTACAAATAATAAGGGCAGTGATATCGCGTTCCAAAAAAGCGCTAAAAAGATTACGATCCCCATTTTCGCGCGGTTGTTATTCTTAATGAATTTTGTTTGCCACTCATCTCTCCATTTCCACGGCTCATTCGGATGAGCGTCTTGCCGAGCTATCTCGCGGGCCTCTACTTTTTTTGCCCAATGACCGAGCCACATGATACCGCCGCCAGCGCCCATAAAGAAGAGGGAGAATAAAAACATCAAAAGAACTTTACCCCAGCGAACCCCGCGATAAATCACGGCCTCAGACGGCTTGCGTGGATTAACCCAGATATCAACGGGCCGCCCCTTAGAGTGTGCGTATTTCAATTTTCTGACGACTTTTCTTTGATATTTATGCTGACTATCAGGATTTTTGCTGAACATGATTTTTTTGGAGGTGTAGGACTGCCCCTCCCACTCATAGCTATATTCACCCTTTGCCTCATAAGTCCTGCGCTCACTGCCTTCATGGGTGAGCTCTACGGAAAGAATTTGAGCTTGAGCGGCTTGCCACATTTGCGCCCTTGCAGAATGCGCTAAATCTGACGCCGGCATAGTAAAAACATAAAGGCCTGTCAGAAAGAAAGCCGCGCCAAACAGTATAAAGAACCAATAGGCTCCCTTCGATTGTTTAGTCTTTTTCATTCTTATCACCCACCCACGTTTATTATGACCGTGCTTATAACCGAACTGTTCTAGGATTGTCTTAACTGGACGTGGGAAAGTGAGGACTGAGGATTAACTTGCAAACATTACGAGCGTCTTATTTCGGGCGTTTTAAGGACACTCGCCTAATGTCTCCTAAGCCCCCTTTTGGGACTTGCCAGAACCTTAGAAAGCACTGTTTGAAAATCTACGCTAGGCACGGCGCTAGGCACACAGGCAAGTTATTATTATTTTTTATATGAAAAACAATGTCTTAGTGAATTTTAATGGCGCACCGGGGATGGGCGGCCAGAAAGCGATATTACTTAATTAATTCAATAACATATACCGTATGAATTTGTCAATGTACCACAGTTTTACTTGCAAAATTGTACCATATTAGCTGTTTTTCAATTTCACTAAATTCCCTCTCCCCCGCTAAGCAAAAGGTTATTCGTAGCGAAAGCGTAAAGCGAATAGCCTGCCCGTCCGGCGAGGACGCAGAGCATTCTTCCGATAGAAATCGTATAAATATGACCATTATACCAATGTCGAATAATTGATTAGGTGGAAATCACGCAAATCCCTGATACTATACGTTCCCTATTACTTAGTGATAAGTGAGTCCGAAAATTTGGAGGAAATTTGAGCGTATTGATAATATACTCTTGCCCCTGTTCACTAAGAAGGATTCCACTCTTTCTAGCGTGGATTTCGATCTCGATATCATCCCACCAAAGTTCCGGAATCAGTCCGATTCCGATTGCTTTGCCAAAGCATTCTTTTGCACATAGAATTTTAGTGAGATACAACGCAGGATTATTGGAGCTCTCTAGTCCCTGTAATTCTATGTTGGTGCAATATGTGGAAGCAAATGTATTGCCCCTTCGATCATACGACCTAGCAATGCCTTTCACGAAGCAAATATCTGTTCCGACCCCTAATATCAAAACTATCTCACGAATGCATTTTTAAGCTATCGGTCAACAATTGTTCCGCCATGAAATCATCAACATTAGCATTGAGTCCCCACCTTTCAGGAAAATATGGTTTGGACAATTGTTTTGATGCAGGTTTATAAGTCTGCTTAATTCTGGTTCTACCTGAAATGCCGGAGATTTCTGGGTGCGCAACACGAGAATATTTTGAAATCTCACAAAATAGATTTTGACAGTCGATTGGTTTTAACTTGCGCCCAAAAAGAGTACGAAAATCAACACCATAATCCTTTAAATACTTATCCTGATTTTGAGTCACATGATGTATGATATTTTCCGGCTTAAAGTCTCGGTAATTATGAAAACACTTTGAAATTCCATCTATTGCTCCTGGACCAGCAACCACAAAATCATTTTCATCGAAATCAAGCATTTCAGAATAATTTAGATCAATGGTGTATTGAAAAGCTAGAAAAGGCCCCAAGCCTGGATATGACAATAACATCTTGTAGACATCACCTAGAGTAGGCCTTTGTCTCAACCTATCCGGAAGACTATCTTCGAGCATTGTTTTAATGAGAGCTAGATGGTTCTCGAATTTCCTCTTATGCCCAAATTTTGGAGAGGGCATAATATAGGCGGCTGAGTAAACCGGTATACCTCGATCCATTATACCAGACAGAGTCTTCGCAATCAGATCATAGTCGACATTTTGTAGATTAATGGGCCGCTTGTTTGCGGCTTCAATGGCTTCCCAAGTATCAATTTTGTTGAATATTTTGAACAATATCGTCCTGAAAAAAACTTCCTCAGGGCGTTTTGACCTTGTCGGATGATATTGAATTTCGCTTATCAAATACTGACTCACTCTATCGGCAGCACGATAGGAATTTGTAAATCTATATTGATTTAAAATTCCGTCTTTTGTCCAAGGCCCAAGCCGAAATTTCAAGCGATTAAAATAAACACTTTGTCTTTCAGCGGCAAACGACCAATAGGTTTTAAAAACCTCTGTAGGAATCAGTTCCATCAACTTAGGTAAATCACTGATTTAATTTCGCTTTTCTGAAAACGTAGATGTTTCTTGAGCAGGGGTATTAATTTGCTTTACCTCAGGATTATCTAGCAAACTTTTTACAAAGAAAGTTCCAAAAAGAGCCAACAAGATCCCGGCTGTTATCAACAACCTAATAACATTTGTCTCCATTTTATTAATTTTTGAATTCAAAGAACTCAGTGATACTGCTGTATCTCCCAGATTTGAGACAATTTTCGGCTCAATTGCCTCGTATCCAGGCTTTACCGGAGTGTCAGAGTGACCATCTAAATTAGCGAACCAGATGTGAAAGCACGCCTCACCTTCGCTCAATGTTACAGTCGAAGGCCCTGCATTGAATACAGCAAATACGAGTTTACCTTTAAAACCAGGGTCTACATGGAAACCAGAAACATTTACCAGTCCTTGAAATTTGTATTGGGCTCTCACAGAAATGAACGCCAAAACATCTGTTGGTATTGAGACCTTTTCCTTAGTTAATAAAAACGCGAATTGTCCTGGAGGAATTTCAAAATACTGCTTTGTGTCGAGGTTAAGCTGACGATCTTTGCCCAGCTTATCCGGATTTCCATTTGGAGTTATATAAACTTCATTTCCGACATGGAGTGTATAATTAGCCTTCCCCACGTCATTGCGATTATATCTATTAATAAGAAGTGGAAGCTCGCTTCTTAATTTGTCATTACTCCAGAACACTTTTTGGACTATAAAAATATAGAAAAAGGTGAATTGGCTTCAACTTGTGAAAGTCTTGCTTTGTATTCCTTTTCAATATCAATATCTCTATTCGCTGCATCGCTAAGTATTAGCTGAAAAATCGCATTGTTTGCTTCTGTTAGTTTTTCGCGAAAAGGATAAGTTTCGAGATGGTCAAGAGATTCGCAAGCCTTAGCCATTTGCCCAACCTGCTCAGCATACCTCCTGTGAAAAGTTTGATTACTTCCTTGTTTTTTTCTAATTTCTGTTCCCAAAGATGAAATGTTATCCAATGTAGAAAGGTCGTCGGGTAGGCACTTTCTTAGGTCAAAAACCAAAGCATTTGCTGTTGCTATTGAAATCACAAATGCATCCGTGAGGGTTTTTGCATGTAAGTTTTCATCAGAATCTTCATTTGCGGCAACAAAACGCGCCGCGTATTTTGCATTATGTAGAGACATATGGATAACTCGTTTAGTGGTATCCAAGCATAAGATGTCTGGGTGGTATTCTTTATCGTGACTGAGTTGAGTTCGCTGTAGCTTGAGAACAAGATCAGAAACTTTAGTATTTTTTGTCATAAAAGCCTCCGATGCTCTAGGAATCAGTGATTCTCTTATCAACAGTATCATATAAGTTTTCACATTCGTCCAGAAGGGCAATCACATTTTTATGTGTCCAAGTTCCTTTGTTATCTGCACCAGTATCAAGTTTAGCATATGTTGCATTAATAGTGAGTGCTCCAATACCTTGTTGGGTTTCTTTAGCAACGAACAGCAAAAGGTTACTAAGTCCAATAAGGTTTCCTAACGCACGCTGGATGTAAAAATGTGACCGATAGGTCGCGTTTAACCTCATCTGATCCAATCGCTTATCTCTTTTAAAACTCACATGACTTAAGCAAGGGCCGCCGTAGTAACGCCCACTGTCAGATGATGGTTCAAATATGGATAGATCCGCAGCTCCGGTTTCCTCTTCAAAGTAATTTGTTCGCAACTCTTCTGATGAAGAGACCTCAAAACAATTTTGATACTTTGCTTTCGCTCCTATTTTTTCGATCACTTTCTCAAGTTGGTTAAAGGACTCCCCGTTAGGTTTGATATAATGAAGCATCCTAAGAGCGTAGAGCCCCCATCCGTTACTTTCGTCTGGACGTTCTTCCCTGATTTTTTGAATATCTCTTACATAGTCTTCGAAGACTGCGGTTCTGCCTCCGCGTTTATAATACGACATTGGAAATATTGTTTCGGCAACAGTTGCTACTGGCATTCCGTCATGCTTTTTGAGGAATTTTTCGACGTTCTTGATTGTTTCAACGTCAGCTTTATTCACGACTGTCGGCTTCTTTATATGTAAAATCAGGTCGAAAAACTCTCTACCTCTCCGATCGGACAAAAAGCGAACCGCTTTCATCCAAACCTCTGGAATTGTGTCACCCTCTATAAGCTTTATTGTAGGTTCGCTTTTCATGCGACCAGCCCCCTTTTACGCTTCAATCCCCTAGACAACTTCCCAATTTCTTTTCCACCTAGATCTAAGACAACTCCCAAAATAGGACTTTGAGCGGTGATGGATGCGTTTGGTTCTCGTTGCGAAATCAGCACCTCCCCAATCTCCTTATGAGGGGGTCTAACAACAACACGCCTATCACTTTCTACACAATCAAAGGCCATTTGCGTATCGTCTGATAATATTTCAAAACCGACATCTTTAAGAGCTGTGACGTCCCAAGTGGTTCGTGAGTCTCTTACTTCTGATAAGTCTAGACGCAGTAAATCCTGGGTATCGGCTGGATAAAAAGCACCATTATCTTTCTGGCTTAACCGCCAAACATTGGCCCAACTATTACCAGGTAGGTTGTCCGCAACAGTGGAACGTTTAATCATTGCCACTTCAGTAGATACAAGCTCTTCCACAAACGTTTTCGCGAGGATATTATGGCTTAATAAACCCCAGCAAGTTGCCTCATAGCTAGCCCCCATCCGTAGGGACAGTTGATAAACAATCTCAGGGTTTCGCAGATGCTTATCAATCGACCAACCTTGGGTCTGGATATGCTGCTTATATAGCCATCTAGGTAACATGAATTCAGCCGCGAACGCGTCGGCCGCAACTTCTTGGACTGGATCCGAAGATGGAGCATCCATTCCCCCTCGATAGTTTAAACGATGATCTACGCTGCCTTCATGCTCCAAAACCGCGTGGCCAAGCTCGTGTCCAGCCGTAAATCTCTGAATGTGCAGGGATCGGTTTTTGTTAATCATTATCCCTAGGTGTGGATATGGTAAGCAGAAACCTAAAGCATCTAGCTCATCGAACACGAGTGGGATTTTTAAATCCTCAATTGCACCGAAGACATCAACAAACCCCTGCTTGCTCACAGCAAACTTACGCTTAGTATCCAATTTCCTATGAAGAGCTTTAGCCTCGGAAATTGCCTCTAGGCGAGCGCTTTCATATCGATTTCTAACTGCATAGCGTTTCATTGCACGGGCTTGCTTTGCAAGTATTTTGCGAAATCCAACAGCTTCTCTCGATCACCGTCTGATAGGTCAGTTGCAGCTCTCGCTAATGCTTTAACATTTTGCGGTAATGGCATATCTGTGGCTTTCCCGCTTAATGCCTCAATAGATTGATCGTAAATTTCAGAAAAGCGAGATAGTTCGACTGCGTCTACTTTCCGCTTACCATTTTCAATTTTTGATATGGCAGGGCGTTTTAGCCCCAAAGCGGCAGCAACCTCATCTTGGCTTAATTCCAGGAACTCACGCGCTGTTTTCAACCGCTCGCCTATCATGATCCATTTTGTTTCTTCTTCACTCATTAGGAACTTACCTTAGCCATCTTTTTTTTCTTCTTTTTAGGCAGTTTGATGTCTCCGCTGATAACCCTCCGCAATCTAGGAACCAGGTGCGAAATAAGATCATCCAAGTCATCATATCCACCTTTGCGAATGATAACAGGAGGCACATCTATGCCGATTATCTCTTTTGTAACGGCACTTGCATCAAGCACGCGTTTTGAGTCAATGGCAGGCCCCACAGACGATATAGTTCCAGCATCCCCTTGAGGTACACCTTCGTCGATACCTGCATCAATGGCCTCTATTTCTTCATCATACCAATCTGATAGGGCGCTTTTTAAACGTTCCGCGTTTGCGTCAAAATTAGCTAAGGCCTCTGTCTTATCTTCCAACATTTCGAATCTCTTTATGTTCTAATATCGAACATATACGCACAAACTGTTCTAAAATCAACCCCATCAAATCCAGTTCGTTTATAGTGGATCCGTACCCTGTTCTAAAATTTCCAAGACAGGGCGATAGACATAGACGCGGTCTCGCTTGCCTGCGCCTGGCTGCGAAACGATCCCTACGTCGATTAAGCGGTTCAAACTGCTCCTTACCGTTGGATGAGTTAACCCCGACCATTCAGCCAATAAACGGACATTGGTAATCGGACGCCGTTTGAGCTCTGTTAGTACCCGCAACGCGGAGTCTGCTGCCCGACCAAGTGTTTTGATTTTGTCTTCGTCGGCGTCGAATTGTGCCAATAATCTTTGCGCGGTTCTCACTGCCTGCTCTGAGGTTTCGACAACGCCATCTAAGAAAAACTCTAACCACTCTTCCCACGCCCCTTCAAATCGAACTTTGGAGAGCAATGCATAGTAATCATCGCGGCGTGCTTTCAGGTATAGGCTGAGATATAATAGCGGGGCGCTCAAGGCTTCGCTTTCAACCAACATCAAAGCAATCAAGAGCCGCCCTAGACGGCCATTCCCATCCAAAAATGGATGGATCGTTTCAAACTGAACATGGACGAGGGCCGCTTTGATTAACGGCGCTTCTGCAAGATCGTCCGCATGAATGAATTTCTCCAAGTCCGACATCAATTCTGGCACCTTATCAGGTGGCGGCGGGACGAAACGCGCATTGCCTGGACGTGACCCACCAATCCAATTTTGAGAACGCCGAAACTCGCCAGGATTTTTGGTTTCACCTCGAACCCCTTGCATGAGAATTTCGTGCAGCTCTCGCAGTAATCGAGATGACAAAGGAAGCTTATGTAACCGTGCTAGACCAAGGTTCATTGCCGCGACATAATTTGTCACTTCACCGACATCATCGGGCGATACACTTGGCGCTTCATCTGCTTCGAATAAAAGTAGATCAGAGAAGGACGATTGTGTGCCTTCAATCTGTGAAGATAACAAAGCTTCCTTACGAACGTAAAAATACAAAAACAGGTCCGCATTTGGGAGCATGTCTTTGATGCCGTCTAGACGGCCTAAGGCCCGATTTGCCTCAGTCAGTCGCTTTAACAATGCGGGGCTTGCCAAGTTGAGCTCTGGTGGCAGCGCATTAGGAAGGAAAGCGCTTACCTTTTCACCAAAGGCGATCGTCTCAACATAGCGGCCTGAACCTTGGTTTTTAGTTCGTTTCATAGCTTTTCTTAGCAAACATCACTAAGAAAAGATAGGGTGTAAACTTTTCTTAAGAGTGATCACTAAGAAAAGTTCCATTCGCGCAAAATACCCAATTATACCCAATTAGTGACAAGAGGCCTTAGAAGGCTTGATGAGGTTTTCGACACGATGTGCACACCTTAAAGCTATATAAAACCTACAAAAATCAAAACTCCTTGTGCACATCGCGAAAGCGATTGTGCACTCCAAAAACGATGTGCAGACAAGGGTTTAACCCATGGGTGTGCACACCCCCTTTTATCTTGCCCTCCACGCCTTCCACCCGCGCCCAACCAAAAACCTTATCTATCCTCAATTCTACACAACCTCTTTTCTGGCAAATATTCGAGGAAGCGAGTAAGATTTTGAGATGACTGAAAAACTTGAAAGCTCTACGCAAACAAAAATATCCGTAACTGATATTCGGCAGGGCATGCGCGTTGTAGCGCGCCTGATACACTACCACGGTGACCAATTTTGGCCACTGATGGAACGATTAAAACGGGAATTACGAGAGCTAGAAGACCGTGAAAAACTCCTCGCAGAGCTTCTCAGTGACGGCTCAAAAGCATAACCTCACTCTAAACTTGGCAGTCTTTTTACAAAACTATCTGTAAGTGGATGAACGATTTTCAGAAGTTCTTTTTGCCGATAAGCAAGCGATCCGCCGTCTCCATATTGCGGCCTATTATTCTTGTGGCCCATCAAAGTGCAGCGCAATCCATAGTCTAAACCCGCTTCTTGCATGCGTTTTTCAAAGGCGTGCCGGAAGCTATAAATACGGTGTTTATCCGTCGGCATTAGGCCCCTGCTGTGAAAGGCTTTGAGCAAGGCAGCTGATAAAGAATTGCCGCGATCACGGTAACGCGCGAAACCATTAGGGGCACGTTTAAAGGCCTCCAGCGACACACCCACCAATGGAATATCACGACTAGAAGCGACAGATTTCAGCTCTCTTTTTGCTGTGGGTCTTATACGAATATGCGGGACCTCATCGGCCAAACGAATGTTCTCTGAGCCTAAATTAGCAATCTCACTGGGCCTGCATCCTGTCTCAATCAAGGCATAAGCTATCAGTTGAGCTTCAGCATTTATGCCCTCTAGGGCGCGAGGTTTAAGGAGCTTCTCCTGCACCCATACATCTGGAAAGGACGGCGTCGATTCAATCGGCGTGTCTTTAAATCGTAAATTTCGAAACGGGTTCTCACGGTCTTCTTCGCCCTGATAGGTCCAATATTCACGGAAGAGTTGGCGAAGGTTTCCAAGCTCTCGATTGGCACTATTAGGACGATACGTGCGGCCCTTTTTTGTGTCGGGGCGCAAACGCTCTCCCCACCAGTCATAGAACTGCCGTCCATGCTTTCGGTCGAGCTCATCCATCGCAAGATTTCCACAAAGCGTCACAAAATGTTCCACAGCACGGGTCTTTGTTGCCTTCCATCTGACAATCTGTTCTGGCGACTTACGACTTGTCTCGCCAATACTTAGCTTGTCACAGTAAAGCGTAAAGGCATCACGGATCGTATCTTTGGGACGGTCTATTGCACCCATCACAGCTTCAACCTCCCGCACGTCTTGCTCTTTACCGTCCATGTGTTTGAGCCGCTCAATCAAGGCTCCTGATGGCTGAATATGCTCAATCTTATTTAGCGGCTTAAACTCGAACCCAACGGCTAATGCACGCCGCCTAGCGGACCTATAACGACACATTTCCGGGGTTTCGTTGGGTTGTATGTTTGCTTGTGTAGCAAGGGTCGTTTCCCAAAAATGCTCGTCAGCATCCATCATTGCATCGCGTCTTTCGCGGGCGATTATCAGAGAGTCTGTATGGAGTGCGACCTTGATAGTCCTCCGACTATCGATCACCTGATAGCGGGATGGAACGCGGCGGACATAGTACCAGCGATATCCACGCTGCTCTAAATAGTGGTTTCTTCGAATGGACATGCGCCATTTGTACCTCAGCTTGTACCCCAATTTGTACCGCAATTAAGAGGAATCTTGAGGTTGGTTCAGGATAACACTAGAAAAATATAAGTTAATCAGTGACTTAGAAGAAATATAACTTTGGTAAATGGCGCACCGGGGAGGATTCGAACCCCCGACCCCCTGATTCGTAGTCAGGTACTCTATCCAGCTGAGCTACCGGTGCGTATGCTTTGGATAAGTTCCCCAAAGCGAGGGCGCGTTTAACCGCATCTTTAGACGGATTGCAAGCCTCTTTTGCGCAATACTGTAAAATAAATGGGAATTATATACAAAACTAGACGGGCGACTAAATAAAAAAACCGACTAATCGACGGGCTTAGGCGATATCTTCTTATCAGCGGCAAAGAATATCGCCTCAGCAATCTTTTCAGCAGGGGCGGGAATGGGTTTTATCTCGTTCTTAACGGGACGCCCTCTCTTTTTCTTATCTGTATCGTCGGTCATATCTACCTCTAAGCGATAAGGTCTTTGTACCGCAAGCGCTTACCGATAAAGCCCGTTGCTAACATTTCCATTTGAACCAATGTATCATAGTCACGCACGTTGTGGCGACCCGCAAATTCAGTTATATAACGCGATAGGTGCTTATGGCTCATTTTGTGATACGTGCCTTTATATCCACGCTTCAAAGTTGCCCAAAAGCTCTCTATGCCGTTTGTGTGAGCCTGTCCGCGTACATACTCACCTACGCTATGCTTGATTGTCTCATGACTGTATGAGCCTGCCAGTCCATTATACGCACGAAATTCATCCGTGTAGACAATTGAGCCTTTTTCAACATTGCTCTCAATAAAACCGTGAAGTGTTTTACTATCAGTTCTAGCGATATACTCAACGCGAACATCACCGTCACGGTCAACAGCGCCAACAACAGCCGCTTTACCAACTGCGCCGCGACCCGCGTTTAATCGCTTATTGCGGTGCTTATTCTTTTCAGTTCCGCCTATATAAGTTTCGTCAACCTCAACAACACCATCAAGCTTGTCTTCGTCTTGACCGTCATTCCATCCTTCGCGAATTTTCTGTGCCATAAACCAAGCTGTTTTTTGAGTGACGCCTAAGTCGCGGTGAAGCTTCATAGAGGATACGCCTTTAAGGTTTGTGGACATAAGATACATAGCGATAACCCACTTCTGTAAGCCAATCTTAGAGGATTGCATGACAGTGCCAGTCTTAACGCTGAAATACTTACGGCAATCGCCACAGTGATACGGCATAGGCTTTTCATTAGGAACGATTTTGGTCTTTATAGAGCCACACACAGGGCAGTGACGCTCACCTTCGGGCCAACGTAAGTCTTCCATCCATTTACGCGCAGACGCGTTATCTGGAAACATCTTGAATAGCTCAATAACGCTTAAACCTTCACGGTCAGCACGTCCTGGTCCTTGATGTTGTTCAGTACACATAAGTAACTCTCTTTCTTGTCTAATTATATGCCATAAATAAGGATGTAAGTCAAGAAAATTCGTCTAATTATGTACTTTAAATATATATTAACCATGTAGATTCAATATGTTAACAACTACGGGTTTACTTCATGTTAACTATTGTCTAACCCTAAATCAGA
>JBDVGI010000273.1:0-2047 GCA_039962885.1 Litorimonas sp.
TGTTGTTAAACGTGCAAAACGTATTTTGTCATATCTGAATTGAAATCGCGGTTTTAACGGTGTTATTCCCGAGATAAAGCTTGAGAGATATGCGTGAAAAATTTGGATTTATCTAGGCCTGTTTTATTTTGTGTTGAGTCCCATAAACTCGCCGAGCTCATATCATCATAAGGCGCTTTCTCATCGGCGATTTTATGAAATTCATTGACACGGCGGGTGGCATTTTGTCCATTTTCTGTGATTAAGATGACAGCATGATTGAGAATGATAAAAGCCTTGTTAGGGCCTTTAACCCATCTTTGCGAAGTACCTGCGAGCTTTTTACCGTCAATGATGAGGTTATAATCTCCGTCGCAATATGACCCTGAAACTGGGCCAATATCGGTTTCAAAGCCAATATTGCGAAATCGCATCTGCATATCTTCGCAAAATGACATATAAGACCCTGAAATATTTCGCGGGCCATAATGAAAGGCTAATTTTGTCACGTTCAATATGCCTTCGCCTTGGGCGACGATAGTACCGCCAGAACGCCGTGTTGCGAGTTCGTGGCCCTGCGCAATCAATGCCGCTTGTGCCTTATCAAAATGGGGCAAGCGGTGTTCTTTGCGGGTCATGCACAGACCTTTTGCCGATTGCCAAATCGCCCATATATCTGGATGATCAGCGTCTATTTTCATCATAGCAATGATGTCGTCTTCCCAAGCGAGAAAGTCTTGAGTGAGGCTGCCATTTGGCGGGATATGTGGTTGAGTGGAAGGCATGAGCTTATATGAATTTGATAGATGAAACTTTACTTAAGGCTTTATCTAATAATGTTATCTTGCATGTTGTCACCAATAATAAATAAAGTCTCCATGGACATCATATTGGGTAAACGTGCAATGTCATCGCGAATAATTTCTTCATAATGCTTGAAGTCACGCGCATAAATTCTGGCGATGTAGTCTACCCGCCCTGTCGCCATGTAACATTCCGTTATGGCTGATATTTTTTTAATCGCCTTTACAAAACGATTTACAGATTCACGGGTATGGTCATTCATACGAATAAGCACGAGGCTGCTGATATTGACGCCTATTTTTGTAGGATCCACCACTGCGCGGTAACCTGAAATCACCCCTGAACTTTCTAGTTTTCGGAGGCGTTTTAAGCAGGGCGTTGGAGAAAGATTCACTTGCTCTGCAAGGTCAATGTTACTGATACGGCCATTTTTTTGTAAAATTTCAAGAATTTTATGATCAGTTTTATCCATAATTCAAGCCTTGCTAGGTAGTTGTTTAACTATGCATAATGAATTTTTATAGTCAATAATGCTTTTATGTAGATATTTTAAAGTCACATAAACCATTAAATCGTAAATTTGTGTGAAAAATAGCAGGAAATACTACGCAGGGTGCGCTATCTATATTATTATCAATATATGAGGATGAATTATGAGCCAGTCTGCGTTGACATCTAAAAGTCATAATCACGCCCCATCGGTTAATCCAAATTTTGATTGGGAACGTATCGCTTATCTGGTTCACCTCTCGCGGCACATGGACCACATAGAGGAAACGGAGTTAGTTCCCTCTAAAGAAGTTCTGTATCAATTCTCAGCGCGTGGTCATGACGTGGCTCAAATTATGTTGGGAAGTCAGCTAGATAAACCTCATGACGCTACATGCGGCTATTATAGGTCTCGTCCTATGTTACTTTGCCTTGGTGTTGATCTTGAAGATGCAATGGCAGGGCCGCTAGCTAGGTCTGGCGGGTATAGCGACGGCAGAGATATTGGCGTTGTCTTTAATCACCCAAATCCGTCTGGCACGAGTGCGTTGCCTATGTGCGGCGGCGTCGGGGCGCAATATACCCCAAGCGCAGGCTGGGCGCAGGCTGTTGAATATTATAATGATGTTTTAAAGCAGTCGGAGTATAAAGACGCGATTGCTGTTGTGCTTGGTGGTGATGCGTCTGTTGCAACAAATGGATTTTGGTCGGATCTGACCATGGCGACAACGTTGCAGCTGCCGATTTTGTTTTACATAGAAGATAATGGGTATGG
>JBDVGI010000274.1:0-1978 GCA_039962885.1 Litorimonas sp.
AGAGAAAGGATCAAGAATAAGACTATCGAACATCGACGCTTGCAATACCGTAAAGCCGTCGCTTAATATCAACCAAAGAGGTGAGCAAAGTCTCTCTTAGCCCGGGCCGAAATCCGTGCCATTTTATATGACGACGGACAAACACCGAGTGATCTTGATAAAATGATTGCCTATCTTGAAGATGGCGGTTTGTCACTGCTACCCTTCCGAGTGAAGAGCCAGTCTGGTCGTGATTATGATAGCGCCCTTAGTGTGAGTGAACTGACTGCTATACGGCAAGATCTGAAGTAAAGAGAAAAGGCTTTATAGTTTGGTACTCTCAGTGTCTTACTTTGGGCGATTTTAAGCCGCTCGTGTAAAGATAGCTATTGAGTTCTGACATCGGAAAAACTGAATTCAGCGAGTTAACGTGACAGAACTTTGGCTGATGTCTAGTTAAGGCCAAGGCAAGCTCTTCCAGTCAGTTAATATCTCTGACGGCGCTTTGTATCTCTGTTCGCGTATATGCTCAGTAAAACTTTGGGGCAATTTTACATGATGCTTATCTAAGTAATGGAATAAATCCGTTGGCCATAACCATACTCCGTCACTACTATAATCCGAAGAAGCCAATAATTGATCACACTCTAAACATTGAGTTCTAAGTGATCCACTCGCTAGTACGACTGGACATTCAGAAATGTAATTTAATAGCTTAAGTTTATCAGGCGGCGACCAATTCTTGTCCATCGCTTTCTCAAGTGATGGTGAATCAGACTTATCTGTATCTGACACCTTCCAAAATCCATAGTAACATTTTTCTTGACTACGCATACACACTTCCACTTGCACACTGACGTTAGCTTCCTTGAACAATAATTTCTATCATTCAACCGAGTGTCCTATTCTGAGCTGCGATTTCAAGACACTCGATTAGTTCTCGCAACCATACCCTAAGCCCCGGCAACTGGAAAACGCAATACGCCGTCAAACCAAATCCTTTTACTGGAAGGATACTCTTTTGCTAATTCTGCAAAAGCCGCCCCCAATTCGGAAGTGAAGTAAAAATATTGATTTAGGACACGGGCTTCATGCCAGATTGACGGTCCAGATAGAGCCGTTAAATTGAAGCCAAGCCCAGGCTCCATTGTCATCTTATCAACATCAACATAACGCGGTTTCCATGATTTTCCAGTCGGCCATTCAGAGGAAAATGCCCTCTCATCACAATGCTCATCACTAATCGTATCACGTTCACCTGTGACAATCAGGGCCAACCACGCCCCCTCCTCAGCGCGCTCTCGCAAACGATATGGCCCAGCCTTTACAGTACCATTTTTATCAGGCTCAGGTTCATAAATAGGCATCTCAACAAGGCGCGCATTCGGGCCTAAGTCAAACTGTTCGAATAAACGCGCTGTTGCTCCGCGGAGTAATGGAGCACCTGCACCAACAACGACCCCCCCCATGCGCGCAAGTTTACGCTCACTCATGACAAGCACAGCCTCAGGTGTGAATTCTGAAGTCTTTAAAAAAGCATCATCAACCGCCACCTTACCACCTTCAGCGCGTAATTGCTTTACGCGATTAGACCTTCGGTCATAACTTTCCATTACTTGCTTTTCTGTAAGCGCAAACTTTAGTTCACCCTGGTATCTAGCCGCGAGCGGGTAATCATTCCCTGACATGCTATAATACATCTGTGACCCATAGACATAATCAGTCATATGACTTCCCCTCTAATTTTACGCTCAGTATAGGCTAAATCCTTTTGCGATGACGGCATTATAAGAAAAAGTTGTATTTTTTATAAATTCGCGAGCGTCTTATTTTGGGTGCGGTTTCAATCGGTCGCTGCAACACATTGGCTGAACCGTTCAGCCGGTGTTTCATATTCGAGGGTCTTTCTGGGACGCTCGTTAAGCTGCCTTGCTACCGCATTTAACTTGGCTTGGCTATGGACAGATAAGTCCGTGCCCTTGGGGAAGTATTGGCGCAA
>JBDVGI010000275.1:0-6332 GCA_039962885.1 Litorimonas sp.
TGTTCGTTGCGATGTCTGCAGTGTTAGTTGCAATGTCTGCGGAATTAGTTGCGATGTCTGCAGTGTTCGTTGCAATGTCCGCAGTGTTTGTAGCGATGTCCGCCGTATTAGTTGCGATGTCTGCGGTGTTTGTTGCCACAGCAGCGTTTGTTGAAACAATGTCAGCAGCGTTTGTGGCGATGCCTGCGGTGTTCGCTGCCACAGCAGCATTTGTCGCAATAAGGCCTGCGGCGTTCGCTGCCACAGCAGCATTCGTCGTCACAAGACCTGCAGTGTTAGTTGCAATGTCTGCTGTATTGGTAGCAATGTCAGCAGTGTTTGTTGCGATATTCGTTGCATTTGTTGTGACGGCTGTGTTTGTATCAAAGAGTTGCGATCCATTTACCGCATCTGTTGACGTTGCAGATAAAACACCTGCGCCGACATTTTGGATTTGGCGTTCAGCGCCAGCGGCGCCAACAGAGACGACAGACGAAACGCTTGCGCCGGCGGCTGTTGCTCCGCTTAATGTGAAGGTGCCTGTGTTAGGGGCCGCCGTGACTGAGTTATTCCCTAAGGCCACGTCACCTATATTGACAGCTTCGGCATTCGCCCCAATAGCGGTAGCATTATCGAGTGCCGCGGAACTTGATGTACCAATTGCAATTGAATTTAAACTCCCCGCATTTGCATCTGAACCAACCGCAAAAGAGTTTTGACCTATGGCTTGAGAATTGGTCCCGATGGCTGTTGCGCTAATACCTGTCGAAGTTGCGTTATTCCCAAGGGATATTGCGTTATTCGCAAGCGCATCTGATTCAAGTCCAATAGAGATTGCGTTAGCACCTGTCGCATCAGAGAAAAACCCAAGCGCGATTGCGTTCGTAGCTGTCGTGTTTGCAGCAAGTCCAAGGGCAATAGAATTCGCACCCTCCGCAATGGCCGAACGTCCAATCGCAACCGAGGCAGAAGCCTCGGCTCTAGACCCTGTGCCGACTGCGACGCCATTTTGTCCTAGAGATTGCGTCTGTAGTCCTAAGGCGACCGAATTATCACCTGCGGATTCAGCTTGATCCCCAATCGCGACTGAGCGAGTGCCGGAAGAATCCGAATTTACACCAATCGCTACAGAGTTAGCGCCTGACGCCGTTGAACCATTCTCAATCGCCACAGAATTAGCTCCAGTTGCAGTACCTCCGCCAAGGGCTGTTTGTGCGTAACTCATAGGAGCGGCGCCAATTACGAGAGTTGCAAGCGCTGCGCCGAGTCCGAGGCTACCCAGACGGCTCTTTTTGCGTAGGCCCATAACTGAGCAGCTTTTGCGTTGAATTTGAATGATACGTCTGCGCTGTGCGCGCGACATATCTTTAGAATGAGTTGAATTAAATGTGTTCATTTTTCAGGCCTTTTGCTGGTGTCAATTTCTTGTGTCAGTGTCGCCCTTGCAACCTTAGTAACCTAAAATAAATTACTTCCCTTTAATTATCGTGGTAAATATCAAGTAAATATAACCTCATGGGTCTTGCTGAGGGCCCTATCTCTCTGACGAAGTCCTTTTGAAACAAGCTGCCTTTATAATGATGATGGCTTCAGATAATGAATTCGGTTCCGTTTCCAAACAGATTTTATCGTCTTCTTGATTGGAGTGCTGAGCTTAGAATTTCAGGTAGTTCTATGCCTAATTTTTGCTAATTTCCCTAAAAAATCGCGAAAATTACATCCTCGGGAGTGTTATAAAAACGAACGATTTTGGGATGTTTAAAGAAGGCAAGATAAAGGACGTGGTCCAGAATGGGACTAAACCATTATCTGCATGCCGTTTTTATGGCCCAGTATTATTTTACTGGGGCATGACTTATTTTAGAAATTTAAATTTACGTCTAGATTGATTTTTTCAAAGTGATAATTTGACGTGTTAAGGCTGATGTTGTCAGCACTTTGTGCCGTATCATGCGACTTCGGCGCCCCGCGCGAGCGTGTAAAGCTCGAACCATGTTTGGCGGTCCATATGAACATTAAAGGCTTTGGATATTGCTTGGATGCGGGCCAAGGTATTCGTCCCGAAGACAGGCATGATATTCGCAGGGTGGGCTAAGAGCCAAGCAACGCACACTGCGGCTTCGTCGACATTATGCGCGCTAGCAATCTCTTTTATACGGGTCGTGAGCGGTTGATTTTTGACGGAGAAAAGCGCACCGCCGCCAAGCGGAGACCATGCCATTGGTGCGATATTGTTTTCTTGGAGATAAGCGATGTCACCATTGGTTAAGGCGTTATTTGCGCTAAGGCTAATTTCGATTTGGTTTGTTACAAGCGGGTTTGACATAACCGATGATAGAAGGGCCATGTCGTAGGGCTTGAAATTTGATACGCCTGCAGCTTTAATTTTACCTGATTGGATCAGACCATCAAGGCAAGCGCCTGTATCTCTGTGATCCATGAACGGGTCAGGACGATGTATGAGCAACAGATCGATTTGCTCAATGTTCATGAGGGTGAGTGAGGCCTCAACAGACGCTGTGATATGGGCAGTTGATGTATCGTAATATTTCACACGTGCGTGTTTATGACGTCCAACGGGCGCGACAATGCCGCATTTGGTGATGATTTCCATTTTGTCTTTGAGGTGCGGAGCGGATTTGAGGCAATTCCCTAAAAGCGCCTCGGCTTCGTATCCGCCGTAAATATCGGCTTGGTCAAATGTTGTAATGCCTTGCGCGAGGCAGGCATCAATTTTAGCTTCTATATGAGATGGCGAGGTATCGCTATCATCGCCAAGACGCCACATGCCATAAATCAAACGGGATAAAGTTAGGCCAGAAGAAAGTTCAATGCGAGTCATTATGATCTGGGTCCATTTGCTAAAGGAGTGTTTGGCACCGTGTCTGGCACGCGGCCATAGACGTGAGGAAGTGACGATGTTGTCATCTGACTTAGGATGCGAGATCCAAAATATTTACACTCGTCTATATGGGGGTAGCCTGAGAAGATAAAGGAGCGAATGCCGAGCTTCATATAAGATTCAATTTCTGACATGACTTGATCGGTAGAGCCGACAATTGCGGCCCCGCAGCCTGAACGTGCGCGGCCTATGCCTGTCCAAAGATGTTTTTCAACATACCCAAATTTATCGGAAAGCTCGCGCGCGCGGGCTTGGTGGGCAACACCAAGGCTAATGCTATCATGGGCGCGTTCACGGATCAGTTTGCCATATTCATCATCAAGTTTACTGACGATATATTCGGCATATTCACGAGCCTCTTGTTCTGTGTCGCGAACAATGACATGGGCGCGAAACCCGTAATCGAGTGTGCGGCCATAGGTCTGTGCGGCGGCATTGACGGCTTTCATACGGTCTGCGATTTGCTCTTTAGGCTCTGGCCACATCAGGTACACATCACAATGCTCTGCGCATAATTCGAGCGCAGGCGGAGAATAACCGCCAAAATAAAGTAAGGGCCCGCCATTATGCTGGTAAGGTATTGCAGGGCCAGTTGCGACGTCCTTGTAACTATAAATTTCCCCTTCAAAATTAATAGTGTCTTGTGTCCAAGCTTGTTTTAAAATCGCTACGACTTCGCGCGAGCGTTGATAACGGTAGGCGCTATCAGCTTTTTCGCCTGGAAAATCAGAGCTAATAATGTTGACGGTCAAACGCCCTTTGAGCATATGGTCGAGCGTGGCTAGAGTGCGGGCTAGCATGATGGGTTGCATCTCTCCACACCGCACAGCGGCAAGCATGTTGATGTCGGTTGTTATCGGCGCTCCGCCTGCGACAAAGCTCAAGGTGTCCTGACCAACCTGATAAGATGAGGGGCACAGAATATTACGAAACCCTTGTTTTTCCGCTTCTAAAAGAATATTGCTGCAATGGTCCCAACTTGATTTCAAATCATCGTCTGGCACACCCAAAAATTGATAATCATCCGAACACAGCGCCGAGAACCAAGAGATTTCTGGATATCTTAGGTCTTCCGAGGTAACGGGAACAACGCTCATTTTACAAACCTTTGATGCTTTAAATTGTGGAAATTAATGTTGCGTATCATGAAGGTTAGACTATATCAATGGTGTATCAATTTTAATTTGGGCGGTTTTAAAAAATGCCATCTTCGAGACGCCTTCCAAGAAGTGTTCAGATAAGTGAAGCCTTAATTCGTGAAATTTCATCTGGAATTTTAACGGATGGAACGCGTCTTCCAACTGAAAAACATATGGCCGCGACTTATGATGTTGCCGTAGGAACGCTACGTAAATCTCTGTCTATATTAGAAGCCCAAGGTTTACTCGAACGTGTTCAAGGATCGGGAAACTATATCCGCTCAAAGCAAGAAATTACAAGCATATACAAGTTCTTTCGTTTGGAGCTTTTAAAAGGGGGCGGGCTTCCATCCGCTAAAATACTAGATATTCAAACCCTGAGGAAGGAGCCAAACTTTCCGCAATTTGGAAACTCGAAATCGGCGTACCGCATTGATCGTTTGCGGTTTTTAGATGAGCGCCTCATCGCCTTAGAGCAAATATGGCTAGATGGGCGTTTTGCCAAAGACATGCATATATCGGACGTCAGTGACTCGTTATATGAATATTACAAAAGCGCTTTGAACCTTGTGATGTCTCGCATAGAGGATAAGGTGAGTTTTCAGCCAGTGCCCGAGGGATCACCACCTGAATTTAATATGCCAAGGGGCGCGATGGCAGGCTATATAGAGCGGATAGCTTGGGATCAATTTGACCAACCAGCTGAATTTTCCAAAACATGGTTTAATCCAAATATTTGTCATTACGTCAATAGAACATAGGGGAGCAATAATGGCCAAACAATATGGTATCATTGGATGCGGGATGATGGGGATAGAACATATTAATAATCTGAACCTCTTAAACGGCGCGCAAGTATCTGCGGTTTATGACCCGGTTCCTGAACTCGCGGCAGCAGCGAGCCAGCGCGCTGGCGGGGCCATTATATCTCCAAGCCTCAAAGCGTTAGTGTCATTGCCCGAGCTTGATGCTGTCGTTGTCGTCAGCCCCAATTATTTGCATGTCGATAATCTTGAAGAAATTTCGGCCCATTGCAATCTACCGATACTGTGCGAAAAACCGCTCTACACAAGCCCTGCGCAAGAGGCAAAATTGCAACGTATTGTAAACGCCCACAAAGCGCCAATTTGGGTGGCGATGGAATATCGCTACATGCCGCCGATTGCGCAAATGGCCGCGCAAGCCAATAACGTCACAGGTGGTGTGAAGATGCTCACGATCAAAGAACACCGCATTCCGTTTCTCCCGAAAATTGGGGATTGGAACCGTTTTAATCAAAATACAGGCGGGACATTAGTTGAGAAATGTTGTCATTTCTTTGACCTCATGCGCTTCATTACTAATGCAGAGCCTATACGCGTGAGCGCAAGCGCGGGACAAATCGTCAATCACTTAGATGAGGTTTATGACGGCAAAGTCCCAGATATTTGGGATGGGGGTTACGTAATATTCGATTTTGATAATGGCGCGCGTGCGATGCTGGAACTCTGCATGTTCGCTGATGGAACTTTGTGGAATGAAGAGATTAGCGCAGTAGGTCCAAAGGGGAAAATTGAGTGCCGTATGCCGGGCCCACATCGCTTCTGGCCAAATGATATTGGACCGCCGCCAGAATCTCAAATAACGCTCGCGCCGCGCTCCCCAAAACGACCTGTGACAACGGATGTGTTGATTGACCACGACTTGCTTATGGCGGGTGATCATCACGGTTCTACGTTTTTTCAGCATGAAAAGTTTTTGAAAGTTGTGCAAGGCAACGGTCAAGTTGAAGTCACAGTCGATGATGGCCGTAAGGCGGTTAAGATGGGCCTTGCAGCACAAAAAGCTGCCAGTGAGCATAGGGTAATTGAACTATAAAGCTACGCAGGGACGTTCAATAACACGCACATGGTCACTGGCTTATTAGGGGCCGTAAAATAATAAAAGCCTCAAGATCTTCTAAGCGGAAAAATCTTGTTAAACGCGAAATAAATCCACATTGTTCAACTGAAAGTATTGTGATAGAATTATCAACAAAATAAGAGGTGGGGATAAATCATGTTCAAATCAGATAATAACATGGTGTCAGTTTCTATTTTAGGTCAATTGATAGCGCGCGGTTAAACCGTGCGCCAAGAGTCACTATTTGCGAGATTGAAACCCTTCCCCTCGCTCAAATTATGACCTGTGCTAGTTAGTAACTACATTATTGGGATAAGAAAATATGAGCCAAGGTAAAATCAAAATTGCGTCTACGAGAGATGGGCATCCAAGCCAAGAGCCATTAATGCCTGTTATTGAGTATTGGCTGGCAAATGGAGGTAAGATTGCAG
>JBDVGI010000276.1:0-2884 GCA_039962885.1 Litorimonas sp.
TGTTCAATTAGAATTGAGATGAAAAAGCGAGTTAATGCGACAAAGCCATTAGGGGCGCGAATGGTGGAGCAAGTATAAGTGTCACTCCGTATTTAACTCCTATCCCTTAAGATAAGAAAGGCCTTCTGATGGCAAATGGAAACGAGATAACACTCGTGAATAAAAAAATGGAGGACATTAAGTTTTTTACTTGCAGCGCTAATATGTTGTAATTTTATGATAAATTATTTTAATCGTGCCAAGTTTGATCTACATTCATATGCAGGTTGGCCTGTGCAAGCGTCTTTTCGCTCATCTCTTGAAGACACCTGATTTACCGCCTGTCTTTTCGAGCAAGCGGATGTCGCCAATTTCAATGGCTTTGTCGACGGCTTTGAGCATGTCGTAAAGCGTGAGACAGGCGATTGAAACTGCCGTGAGGGCTTCCATTTCCACCCCTGTTTTGCCGTCCGTTTTGGCGGTGGCGGTGACCTTGTAACCAATTTCGTCCGTGAGCGGTTCAATTTGCGTGGTGACTTTGGTGAGCGGCAGCGGGTGGCAAAGAGGAATAAGGTCTGAGGTTTTCTTAGCCCCCATTATTCCGGCTAATTCAGCAATGGCGACGGGGTCGCCTTTTTTATTGGGGCCGCTTAAATCAAACGCCTCTTGGCTCATGATGACCTTGCCTTCGGCGGTGGCCGTGCGCTGCGTAACGGCCTTGTCAGACACATCTACCATTTGGGCGCGGCCTGAACTATCTATGTGCGTGAGCTTGTTCATTTTTCCAATAACCTCGGCATCAATTCGACCATATTACACGGGCGGTGGCGAATATCGAGCTGCGCGGAAATAACTTTATCCCACCCATCTTTGACGGCCCCGTTCGACCCTGGGAGACAGAAGATAAATGTGTCTTTCGTCAGGCCTGCAAAGGCCCGTGATTGCAGCGTAGACAGACCTATTGTTTGAAAGCTGACCTGATGGAAAACAACGGAAAACCCATCAATGATTTTATCGAGCAAGGGTTTGACGGCTTCGACCGTGACGTCGCGCCCCGTTAAGCCTGTGCCGCCGCTTGTGATAACCGCGTCTATTTCTGGGTTGTCGATATAGCTCGTCATAACCGCGCGGATGGATTGGATGTCATCTTTGACAATTCTGCGTTCAAAGACGTTATGACCTGCCTTCTTGATGCGCTCTTGCAGGGTAGCGCCTGATGTATCGGTTTCTAATGTGCGTGTATCGGACACGATTAAAACGGCGATTGTAATCGGAACGAAATCTATATTTTCATCAATACCAAGGCTCATGATTTTTTGTCCCATCGTTTCGCGTCGCTATAATCTTGTGCGCGGGGTTCTATCCATTTTTCACCGTTTTCATAGACTTCCTTTTTCCAAAAGAAAGCGTCTGTTTTGAGGTAATCCATTAAAAAGTCTGTGGCTGCAAAAGCGTCTCGGCGGTGTTTTGCTGCGGCGGCGACAAAAACGATGGTTTCGCTCGGGGCCATTTTTCCTATGCGGTGACAAACCATAATATCATCTAGCTGCCAACGCGACCGCGCCGTGTTGATAGCGTCCGCAATGCCGTTGGTCGTGAGAGGCTCATAGGCTTCCAGAATGAGGGCGCATGTGTTACCGTTGTCCTTATCGACACGCACATTTCCGCTAAAACTGACCACGGCGCCCGAGTGCGGGTTCGCGTCACCAAATTGCTCTAACAAGGCGTTAGGTAAGAGTGGCTCGTCCGTGATCATCATCCGCCACCTACGGGCGGGAAGAAGGCAATCGTGTCTTCATTCTTTATCGTTTGCGTGTCTGCCGCGACTTTGCCGTTGACGATCGCGCGAACGGTCACAGAGGCGAGGGGGGCGCCTTCAAATTGAGTGTTCAACCAGTCTCTAAGGGCGGCGACAGTGGCCACCGTTTGAGGCAAGGTTAAATCTTGCACTGGGCCGCAGCTGTCAGATAGTTTTCCTAGAAATTCAACCGTCGCCATTTTACCCTCCCGTAACTGACATATGCCGCGCGAGGCTTGGGGTGTCGCTAATGGAAAAATCATGGGCTTCGGGTTTTAGATTCACGGCTCTCGCGATTTCAGTGTCCATATTGCCCCCTTCGCGCAGGGTTTTGCGAAGGTCAATATGATCCTCTTGGCCCAAGCACATGTAAATCCGTCCCGTACAGGTTAAGCGGACGCGGTTACATCCTGCGCAAAAATTATTCGTGAGCGGGGAGATAAACCCAATACGCCCGCCTGTTTCAGCCACATGGCTATAGCGCGCAGGTCCGCCGAGCGTGTCTTTGTTTAAGATAGGCGAGAGATCAAAATGTTCAGCCAAGAGCTCTTTGGCGGCTGTCATCGGGACATATTGCTTACGGCGAGATATATCCGTTTGTCCCATTGGCATAATTTCGATTAGGCTCATGTCGAAGTTTTGAGCGTGTGCCCAGCGCATCATATCGGGAATTTCGGCAAGGTTTTGGGGGAGCAGCACTGTGTTGATTTTAATCTGTAAGCCCGCCTCTTTCGCTGCTCGGATACCCTCCATCACTTGAGGTAGAACATTTCTGCGAGTTAGTTTCGCAAAAATATCTGGGTTAAGGCTATCAAGCGAAAGATTAATTCGCTGCACGCCCAGCGAGGTGAGGCGGTCAGCATATTTACTTAGCTGCGTACCATTCGTGGTGAGTGTAAGCTCTGACAGGTCTTGCCCCAAGCGAGGGGAAAGCTGAGCGAAAAGTTCCATAACGTCTTTGCGCACTAAGGGTTCACCGCCGCTAATGCGGATTTTTTCTACACCGAAATCTATGAAGCGGTGGGAGATTTCGGCAAGCTCTTCTAAGCTGAGTAAATCAGCCTTGGGGAGGAATGTCATTTTTTCTGACATGCAATATTGGCAGCG
>JBDVGI010000277.1:0-3350 GCA_039962885.1 Litorimonas sp.
TACCAAGATGATGGTTTGAAAGATATTGAAAAAACATTCTTCGAATATTTTGCGGACTTTTATCCATCTATTAAAATTGAAAAGCCGACAGAAGTCGAGATCGATAAATCGGATGCCATTTTTACGATCAAAGCATATTACCGTATAGTTGATGGGTGGGAAAAAGATGAGGACAATAATCGCAAAACTATCTGGGGACTACCATATGAGTTGCGAGCTGACTTTCCAGTCTTTAGCGGGGTTGCACGAACTGCGCCATATACTATTCCTTATCCTGCTAAAATCCGTCAAACTCTAATTTTCAAAGTTGATGATGAATATGAGTTTGATGATAAAGACGAACCTTATGAAACCGATGCGTTTAAGTATAGAGAAGTTAATACGTTTAAGGATGAGGTCTATAAAGAGGTTTATACCTATGAAACTAAACAAGACAATATAGCCGCCGAAGATGCATCTGATGTACTCGCTTTTGTCAATACAACGCGGGATGATTTTGGAATCAGTATTCAAAATTTTATAACACCGCCTGCATCATCAGAACTGTCCGAAAAGCAATGGACGCAGATAATTCTGGGACTATTTGGTTTACTAGGGATTGGCGCAGCTATATTTGCTGCGATTTTTGCACAAAATAAAGACTTGGAATGGCGTGATAAGTTGCTGTTCCATCCTGTGCCTTTACCGAAGTTTATTTTATTGTCCGTTGTAACGTTGGGTCACTTTCAGATTTATTGGCTTTATAAGAATTGGCAGTGGATAAAAACGGTGCAAAAGGATGATATTTGGCCGGTAGCTCGAGCTTTGTTTGCAAGTATTATGAACTTTGCATTATTTCCACGGATTGCGGCCGAAGGCGACGCAGAAAATAGGTATAAGTGGTTCTCTGCACTAAGCATACCGCTCGCAATATTGTATTTTGCAAGCGGAGTCTTGGACCGAGTTATATTGCGCATTCCAACACTCCCTGATTGGCTGAGTGCCTTATCCATGGTGTCTGTTCTTGTCCTTATTCCAGTGGCTATGCAGGTGAATAAATACAATACGGGACGTGAAGAATTCGTAGCTCTAAATGGGCGCTTTACGTGGACGACATGGCTATTGATTGCCGTATACCTGCCGCTTGCAGCGGTAAGTTGGTTTGGCGTAATTCTGATTATTCAAGAAATGTTCGTTTAAAAAGTCCGTGCAAACCTTGTCAAATTCCCTATATGACTGAAAATATAGTTGAAATGAAAGAGACGCTCACATACGCGTCATTTGATATATGGCGCCGAGTCTGCCAATAAGCTGTAGATTCTTAAAAGTTTAAGTAAGGAAAACCTATAATGGATGATTTTAACCATGTTGATGCAACGAATGCAGATGTGCGTGATGACGTTCAAGAGCGGTACGGGGCAGGGGCCAATGCCGTAGAAGCGGCTTTGTGTTGCCCGATTGACTACGACCCACAATATTTGAAAATCATCCCGCAAGACGTCCTTGACCGTGATTATGGTTGTGGTGACCCGTCACGATATGTGCGCGAAGGGGATGTTGTTCTGGATCTTGGCTCTGGCGGCGGAAAGATTTGCTTTATTGCTAGCCAAATTGTTGGCCCTAAAGGCAAAGTCATCGGAGTTGACATGACGGATGATATGCTCGCTTTGGCGCGGGAAAATGCTCCGATTATTGCCGAACGTGTTGGCTATGCTAATGTGGAATTCAAACGCGGCCATATTGAAGATCTCAAGCTTGATATGGATGCGCTGGATAAATGGCTAACAGCTAACCCCATTAAATCTGCAGCGGATATGGAACGCATGGATGCAGAAATCCTGCGCATGAAAAGTGAGATGAAACTCATTGCAGATGATTCTGTAGATGTGATTGTGTCAAATTGTGTGCTGAACCTTGTTTCTGACTCTAAGAAAAAGCAGCTTTTCGCAGAAATGTTCCGCGTCCTTAAAGTAGGCGGGCGCGTAGCTGTGTCGGATATTATCTCTGACGAAGACAGCCCCGAAGAACTTAAGAAAGACGCGCGGCTTTGGTCGGGCTGTATTTCTGGAGCGTTAACGGAACGCGGCTTTATCGACGCGCTTGATGATGCGGGCTTCCACGGCATTCATGTTGATAAATTCGAAGCTGAGCCTTGGCAAATCGTTGAGGGTATTGAGTATCGCTCCGCAACTTATTTGGCCTATAAAGGCAAACAAGGCGAGTGCCTTGAGAAAAACCAAGCTGTGATTTACAAGGGACCGTTCAGTCACGTCAAAGATGATGATGGTCATGTTTTTGTTCGCGGAGAGCGCTCGGCTGTCTGTGAAAAAACATTTAAGCTTATGCAGCGTGAACCCTATGCGGATTTATTTTACTTCGTTGAACCCTCCATTCCCGTGCAAGAACGTATCATGTGGCCTGCTGAAGATTGCGGCGTTCGTCGCCGGGACCCTCAGGAAACAAAAAAAGGTGCGCCCAAGCTCACAACTGACCCAAGTCAAAGCAGTTCTTGTTGTTAGGCAGATTACGGCGTTAGACAATTTTGAATAACCATTTATAAAAATAAGGGTTTCGGACACCGAAATCCTTTTTTAGTATTTAAATTTAAGTCCACGGGAAAAGTCATAATGAAAACGATTGTCAAAGCGTTTCTTGCTGTAACAGCTAGCATGGCAACGCTCGCGGCTTGCGCCCCTGTTAATGTTCTAAATGGGATTACGCCGTCTGGAAGCTTTTCCAAGACGAAAAATGTCAGTTTCGGAGATGCTTCACGTCAAAAAATGGATATTTACATAGCTAATGAGCCCCGTGAAAACTCGCCTGTGATTATGTTTGTTCATGGCGGGTCTTGGGATAGCGGGAGTAAAGATATTTACAAATTCCTTGCTGAAGGCTTTACCCAAGAGGGTTTTGACGTTGTTGTGCCCAATTACCGTCTTTACCCAGAAGTGCGTTATCCGACTTTTATTGAAGATAATGCTCTAGCCGTTGCACAAACGGCTAAACGCTTTCCAAACCGCCCGATTGCCTTAATGGGCCATTCTGCAGGTGGGTATAATGTTTTGATGCTCGGTCTTGTCCCGAAATATCTTGAAGCTGTTGGTGTTGATCGTTGCAGTCAGATTGCGGGTATTGCGGCACTATCCGCGCCAGTTGGTGTCGTGCCGCTGGACTCAGAACCTTTAATCACAGCTTTTCCAGATCGTTTCGCAAAAGATGATGCGCCGCTTAATGTGGTTGACGGGCCTGCACCGCAAATGTTTCTCGCCAATGGGCAAGAGGATACAACCGTTTATCCAGACAATGCGGTAGCGTTAGGAAAAAAAATCACAGAGCGGGGCGGAGCAGCGCAAGTGAAAATCTATCCTGAC
>JBDVGI010000278.1:0-8475 GCA_039962885.1 Litorimonas sp.
TCAATTGCAAGGCGAAGATTTTGAAGTTTGCGACAGCAGCGAGCCGAGATCTGCGGGTCTATACACTATCGTCGGACTTGATGAATATGACCAACCCGATTGGGAGACATCAACGGAGCATCATTTTTTCAAAATTGAAGGATGGTCAGGCCTTGTAACAAGCTGCTCTAACGCAAACGATACGGAAAGCTGCGAAACTTTAACACAGAGCGCTTTCTTAAGCGATAAATAAACAACCAAGGCCGCAAAGTAATGCAACATCCAATACATCATATCTGGAAATTCATAGGCTTGTTTGGTCTCATTTTAACGCTCACCGCCTGCCAAGCTAAACAGCCAAACTCTAGCGCCAAATATTCTGCCGAGCGCGGACAGAGCGTTATTGCTTTTACGGATGCTGTTCCCATTTTTCGAAAGAATGGAATTTTTTGGAAATATGGCGCTAATCATAACTCCATATTGAGTTCTCCTATCGCACAGGATCATGCTAAATTTGAACTTTATCAAGACAAAGGCGCTGTCATTTGGACACCAAATGTGGGGCCAATAAGTCCCACATCATATGCTTATTTTGATGCTAGTATAGCTGAGAATTTGAAAATCACGCCATTTGTAAATATAGGCGATACGCTATATTTAATGGTCCAAAATAATTCCGATGACATTTGCAGTCTTACGGCGGGCACAGATACACCTATCTCTAATGACGATGATAAAAATCAAGACGCAGCCATAGACGCTCTCTTTGGATTTAACGCAAAGATTTCGCCGCGGTTATTTAAATATTTTGGCAAGACTGTACACTGCATAACCCTTGATAAAACACAGAACGGCGCTTGGATGATGCCGCTTGAAACATCTACATCACCGACTGCCATGGGGTTCTTTTTCACAGGCAAAAAAGGGCAAGTTATCCAGTTGAAAAACTTCCACCTTGGGACAAACTTACCAGCACAATCAGATGGCGACATTCAGGTAAAACTTCATCAAACCCTCGACGGAAAGACACCAGAACAATTACATTTGTTAACACATGACGGCGTCAGGTCTGTTCTTACCTCTGAGACGTCAGGTCAATTCACACTGCCACGTAGCCGCGTTCAAGGCGGGCCATTTAGGCTTTGGGCTGATGACAATACCTTGGCCGTGTTCCCCAGCCAAGGCGAATGGATTGACCCAGCTGTTTTAACGGATCACCTGAGCATAAAACAAAGCGCTGAATTTCCAATTAATGAAGCGAAAAAGAATAGAAGAAGTAATAAACGCAAACGCACCTCACATAAATTATCTGTTTGGTCGGGGTCTTCTGGTCTTGTTAAAATACAAGAATATGAAGGTTTAACTTTCACAAATAACCTTGGCTATGCTGATCGTGACCGCGCAGAAGATAACACAAATAACTGTTTACGCGGCGTCATCTTCGGCGGCTCTTATGTTGAAGCGGCTCAAACGAAAATAGTAGAAAAACCCGCTATAATGACGGAAGCTCTTGCCGCGCAAAAGTTCAATAGATGTGTTGAGTTTTTCAGCTATGCAAAATCTCTCGGACGGGCCGAAAACTATGTAAATGATGCCAAAGAGTTAATCCGCAAATTTGGTATGAACTTTGTCGTTTTTTCTACATCTCGGAATGAATTATGCTCACATATCGATGATTATTACATCCAACGTAATGGACGTGGGTTAATGACGCCAAAAGATTGGCGTATTGTAAATGGCGTCCTTATCCCTCCCGTTCCCAAAGATAAAGCTGAGACTTTTAAACCCAATAAAGAGGCCGCAAAAGCGGCAATAGAAAACTGTCGTTATGATGCCAGCACCATATCAGAAATATCAAAAGAGCCTCTGAAAAAAATGCAACAGATTGAAACTTTGCTCAAAGCTGAAAACAAAGATTTACAGGTGTTATTTTTCAATTTCAAAGATGTCTTGGCCAAAAATGTAGAAATCGCACAAACCATTCAACGTCATTGTAAAGATTACGATTTACAATGTCATAAATTATCCACGCCGTACAAATACGAATTCGACGAGCCTAACGATAGATTCTCGCCTCATCTCTATCGGTATAAGCAAGACGCTCATCCAAATGTGCGGGCCAATCAATATATAGCTCAAGGTCTAACCGACATGCTCGTTCAAGTTTATGATAAATAACATCTCAAGAGATAAACTCTATATAGCCGTTTAAAATGTTTCGGCGGCATATCAAAGGACCCTCCGCATTAATCTAACGAAACCTCGTACTTTGCCAAGACGGTAGAAGTGAGCTAAGCTTAAATAATGATTGTGTTAAAATACAAAACCCTCTGTTTAGCTTACATTCTATGCGCCTGAGGTGTCTAGCGAATGAGGCATCTAAAGTGAGTCACAGATTATGAGTGTAACGGCACATTTCCGAGTTTGTAATTTTTGCGAAGCGATGTGCGGCGTCGAAGTTAAATACGACCCTTTGGCCGATGGCGAAAAACAAATTTCTGTCACGCCTGACAAGCTCGATCCATTTAGTAAGGGTAGCATGTGCCCTAAAGCACCCGTCCTTGGGCCGCTTCATTTTGACGAAAGCCGGCTTAAATACCCCGTAAAACGCACGGGCGATACATGGGAACGTATAAGCTGGGACGAGGCTTATGACACAATAGAGCGCGAATTTGAAAAGCTCCGTCAAAATCACGGCGAAAATTCCATCGCGAGTTATCTTGGCAATCCGATTGTTCATAATTTGGGAATGTTGCTATTCGTCAAAACCTTGACGAAAGCCATTGGCAGTAAGAACGTATTTTCTGCAACTTCCATGGATCAACTCCCACATCATTTCGCCGCGCATTTTATGTTCGGACATGAATTTAGGATACCTGTTCCTGACATAGACCGCACAGATCATATGATTATTTTAGGCGCCAACCCGTTAGCGAGTAACGGAAGCATCATGACGTCGGCGGGAGTAACTGAACGCCTCAAACATATCAAAGATAGAGGCGGTAAATTTGTCGTCATAGACCCGCGCAAAACTGAGACCGCCAAGGCCGCCTCAGAACATCACTTCATCAAGCCTGCAACGGATGCTTATTTCCTACTCGCATTTCTGCACATTCTCTACCGCGACAATCATGTAAAACTTGAACGCCTAGCCACGCACATTAAAGGCGAGGACATTATTCGCGGCCTAGTCAAGCCGTTTAGCCCCAAGCTCGTAGCTGGCATTACGGGTATTGAAGAGGCTACAATAGAGCGTCTGGCCGCTGAATTTACAGCCCTAGACAAAGCGGTGATTTATGGCCGTATGGGGCTATCTACGCAACCTCATGGCGGGTTGTGCAATTGGCTTCTGAATACAATTAACATTGTATCTGGAAATTTCGATTCTGCAGGCGGCATGATGTTTCCCTCCCCCGCAATAGAGCTCGCGCGCTCAAAGAAACAACCCGCAGCCTTTGGCCGCTGGAAAAGTCAAGCAAGAGGCCTCAATGAGTTTTACGGCGAGCTTCCAGTATCGGGCATGGTCGATGAATTTCATGCAGATGAAGGAAAAAAAATCCGCGGGTTTATGACAATCTGCGGCAATCCCGTCTTATCGACTCCAAGTGGAGGGCGTTTAGAAACAGCCCTGCCCGATTTGGACTTTATGGTATCGATTGATAATTACATCAATGAAACAACTCGCCATGCGAATATTATCCTCCCGACACCTTCAGGTCTTGAGATAGATCATTATGATATGATTTTTCATACAATTTCGGTCAGTAATAACGCAAAGTTTTCAGAAGCTTTGTTTCCCGTTACAGACAAAGATAGGCCTTATGATTGGCAAGTCCTGAAAGAACTTATTCGGAGGTTGTCGCCAACGGGACTTGACCTTTACACCCGCTTTATGACGCCAAGACGCGCCGTCAATTTTGGATTAATGCTGGGTCAATATGGTAGACTTAGTCATCCGAAAAGATGGCTGTCTGGTTTATCCTTAAAAAAAGTAATTCATTCAAAACATGGGATACGGCTTGGACCGTTAATGCCGCGCGTACCAGAAGGGTTGATAACGGATGACCGTAAAATTAATATGTCCCCTGCCCCGTACATAGATCGTCTCAAAGAGATCACGGCTACGGAATTTCCAGAGTTAATCAAAGCCTCAAATCAAGACGGCGCAGATACGTTACGCCTAATTGGCCGACGCCATGTCAGCACGAATAATAGCTGGATGCATCAATTTAAAAAACTCAGCCGTTCAAAAATGGTTCGCTGCACGGCTATGATCAACCCTGACGATGCGAAACGGCTACGCATCTCTGATGGAAGTAATATTCTGGTATCATCGCGAATTGGCGATATCACTTTACCCGCGGAAGTCACCGATGAAATGATGCAAGGCACGATCTGTATTCCACACGGGTTTGGACATCACCGCAAAGGGACCCAAGTGCCAATTGCCTCTGAAAAACCGGGCGTTAGTGTCAATGATATTACCGACCATATGATTATTGACCCTGTAACTGGCAATGCCGCATTCTCTGGGCAAAGTGTCAAAGTTAAACCGCTTGAAGACTACCAAGAGGTCAAAAATGTGACGGGGAAACCGCTCACAATCTTATATGGCTCGCGCACGGGAAATGCTGAAACCATCGCATCTGATGTGGCCCGCCATGCAGAAGATCATGACATGGCCGCAAAAGTCATTTCCATGGACGACATAGATATTGAAACACTCGCAACGCTTGACCGCGTCATGGTGATTTGCAGCACCTATGGCGAAGGGGACATGCCTGACAATGCACAGGCGCTTTGGGACGCGGCATCGCTTGATAATGCTACCGATTTATCAGGCGTACATTTTTCAATCCTGGCGCTAGGCGATACAGCCTATGAGACTTTCTGCCAAGCGGGTCGTAATTGGGATAGACGTTTAGAAGAGTTAGGAGCCAAACGCATATCAGACCGTGTAGAATGCTCCGTTGATTATACGCAAAATGCTGAGAGTTGGACGAACACGGTCCTGCCGCTTATTGCAAGTAGCGGCGATCAAACCAGAACGGTCACGCAAGCCTCCAATGCAGGAAAAACAAGTCTCGCAGGAACAAGCCGTGACAATCCGCTCACATTTACGGTCACTGAAAAAAGGGCTTTGACCCATGCGAGTTCAAGTAAAGAAACCTATCATTATACGCTCGAACATGACGGCATTGCACAGCTCTATCAAACGGGCGGCATTCTCAATATTCTTTCAACCAATGATCCTAATTTAGTTAAAGATTTTGCTAAGGAAATTGGCCTGAATTTAAGATTAAAAAAGCACCAAACTATTAAATCCGACCTCTTAAATAAACTTGATTTGAGAACGCCTTCAATAGACCTACTCAAAATGGTTGGGCTGACTCTAGAAGACGATCTACACGGCCAAGACGTTTTGGATTTCGTCAAAACTATACCCGCGGAAAAACGCGACGTCACGAAAGTTTTGGAATGCTTACGGCCTCTTATGCCGCGCGCATATTCCATCGCGTCTAGCCCTGCGCAGACTGCAAATGCTGTTGATTTATGTGTGTCCACTGTGCGCTATGACATAGCTGGCCGTAAATATGGCGGCGTGGCTTCGACCTATTTGCAAGATCGGTTAGATGTTAATGATAAAGTGCGGGGATATTTTGTCCGTAACAAAGCCTTTACCTTGCCCGAAAACAGCACGCGCCCTGTTATAATGATTGGTCCTGGTACTGGCATCGCGCCGTTTAGGGGTTTCTTGCAAGAGCATAACCTTCAAGGTTACACGAGCCCAATGTGGTTATTCTTTGGTGACCGTAACGCAGCAACGGACTTCCTTTATCGCCGCGAACTTGAAGCCTTCATGGAAAGTGGCACGCTCACCAAATTTGACACAGCATTCTCCAGAGATCAAACAGAAAAAATCTATGTCCAAGACCGCATGCGCGAAAATGGCCGCGAGTTTTACGATTGGCTTGAAAAAGGCGCGGCCCTATTTGTCTGCGGTGATGCCAAACATATGGCCGCTGACGTTGATCTTGCGCTGCGCGAAATCCTATCAACTCATGGCGACCTAAACGCAAAAGGCGCGGATGATTATATTGAGAACATGAAACGCGAAAAGCGTTATGTCAGGGATGTTTATTAGTCATGAAAACCCCGATAAATAATCAACATATTAGCACTGCGAAACTCCCCGGAAAACTCCGAGCGTTTATTTTCAGGGATGGCGCGCACTTACGCGAAGACGAACCTGTCTATGCGGTGAATTGGTTCAATACGAAAAGCAATATGATCTACGACTTTTATAATCATCTTGCCGTTAAATCTGTTCGAAAAATCGGCGGTGAACCTTTCTTCAAAGCTCGTCACGTCAAAACTTTACACGGCAGCGTGGATGAAACGCGAGATGTCTTGCTACTAGTTCGCTACCCTGCACTAACAAATTTCCGCACGATGCTAGAAAGCACCACCTTTCAAATAGTGAGCCTCATTCGCATGGCTGCCGTAAAAGACTTCACATTTGGTTTCACAAAACGAGGCGATAAGGGAGCAGCTTTAGTCCCATTAAACGAGGACGATAAAGGGAAAGTCGTTTACGGAGTTTTTCATTATTCGGGAATTCAAGACATAGACCTATTTCTATCTAAGCTCATGCCAGAAACGTCTGCCGAAATATTTTACACTGGAACAATCAGAGCCCATATTGCTACGGGCGAAACCTACGACGTGGCAACACAGGTTCCGTGCGAAATGGACGGTCTTGTTATTTTCAAAAGTGACACCCCAAAAGATTTAGAGAGCTTACCACAAAATACAGTGTTTAAATCTCTCACCACGCAAGCAAATAGATCATTTTTTGGTCTCTACACCCGTATTCTTTAAGCCCCATATTCTTTAAGCCAAAGTGATGTTTAAATAGGTAAAATTATGCAAGACAGAAACGGTAAGAACATTGTCGTAACAGGGGTGTCTAGCGGCATAGGGCGCGAAACCGCGCGGTGTCTTGCGAAAAAAGGTTACTGTGTTTTTGGGAGTGTTCGCAAAGCAGCTGATAGCAAACCGCTAGAAGACGAATTAGGCGAGCGCTTTCATACAATGGTGTTTGACGTGTGCGATACTAACAGCATCATCGCCGCCGCAGCAAATGTTTCCAAAATAGTGAAAAACGAAGGCATAAGCGCTGTGATCAACAATGCAGGGCTGGCATTATTTGGACCAATCGAATTAATTGAAGATGATGCCTTTGAGCATATTATGAAGGTCAATGTTTTAGGCGCCCGCTTCGTTACCAATGCATTTTTACCAGTATTGCGCCTTGGGAACACTGAAAGTTTTCGGTCAAAAATCGTCAATATCAGTTCACTATCTGGTATATTTAATACCCCCATGAACGGTGCCTATTGCGTGTCTAAACATGCGATGGAGAGCCTCGGTGAGATATATCGCCGTGAATTATTGGGGGAGAATATCGACGTTGTTGCCATTCGTTCAGGTCCGATACAATCGGAAATTTGGCGCAAAAACATTGAAGACACCAGTCAATATGAAGACACTGTCTATGCTGCTATGGCAAATAAAACGCATAGAATTATGCATCATGCGAAAAAATCCGCCTTGCCCCCATCCGTAATCGCAGAGCTCGTTTGGGATATCATTGAAGACAGAAAGAAAAAGCACAGTTATCATGTCGGAGAAGGCGCGCGGATGTCGCAAATCTTATCCACTTCATTGATGCCAAGACGCTTGGCGGATAAATTAATTCATAATGCCCTGACTAAAAAACGTAAGAAAAAATCATGACCCCGCATTTTTTGCAATATATTGGCGCTCTACTGGCCATGTTGGTTGGCTTAAACGGATTGTTTCGTCCCCTGCATATGGGACGTTTGGTTGGGCTGGCTCCTGAAACCAAAGTCGGACTTGTAGAAATTCGCGTGTTATTTGGTAGTTTTCTCGTCGTCCTCCCCGCCCTTGCTATTATGTCTCAAAATGTAGAAATCTTTGAGTTTTTCGGAATGGCGGCTGTTGCTGCAGCGGTTATAAAATCGACTTTTACAATTTTAGACAAATGCCCCCTAAAAGCCATCTGGTTCGGCATCACTGTCGACTTCATTCTCGCTGCATTGTTATTATCATCGGCTTACCTCTAAGAAACATTTAAAATGTTTTGACCTCACTTAGTCTTCCGCCGTCTTTTGCAAGTTTTTCTAGAAGCGGAGATGGTGTAAATTCACTGCCATATTTGGCTTCAAACTCTTTGAGCTTGGCAACAATTTTCGACAATCCAATCGTATCGGCCCAGAACATAGGTCCGCCACGATAAAGCGGCCAATTATATCCCTTAATGCAGGCCATATCTATATCAGAGGCGCGCAGAGCTATGCCTTCATCCAAGACCTTCGCGCCCTCATTGATGATCGGATATAATTGCCGCGCAAGAATTTCATCGGCGTCCGCCGTGTAAGGCTCAACATTATGATGAACCGCCACATCAGC
>JBDVGI010000279.1:0-2635 GCA_039962885.1 Litorimonas sp.
TGATTTTGTGACATTCGTTGTTGATAAGGATGCGCCGAACTTTATACGGGATGTTGAACCTTATCAGCGTAGCTTTTAAAAAACCGCATGCTTATATGTCTACGGGACGTAAATTTTTCCGTTAATATCACGATTTTTTACCTTTTAAGCGGCCTATCTACGGTCTTGGGTGCATATCGGTTTAAACCACATAGATTCTATGCTTGGCATATAAAAATCATCATGCTAAAGCGCGCGCGAGTTCGATAAGCGAAATCATGTTTTGGCTTGTCTTTTTATGTTAGCTAGCGTCTTATTTAAGACGGACAAAATTGAAGGATACGAATATAACGTGTCAGATTCAGACGTCATAATCGGGCAAGCCCCAATTCGTTATGCCAAAGCTCTGCTTGAACTTGCTCAAGAAGCTAAGTCATTGAAAAAGGTTGAAAAAGACCTAGCTAGTTTCAAAAAAATATTCGCGGGTAGCCCCGAATTGCAACGTCTTGCAAACAGCCCTGCCTTTGCAACAGAAGATAAAGTCAACGCACTGACGGCTATTGCAAAAAAGGCTAAGATTGGTCCGTTAACAACGCAATTTATCGGTACAGTCGCAGGGAATCGCCGTGCAGGTGAGCTGCCTGCAATCATGGCGGCCTTTTCAAAATTAGTCGCGCAAGGCCGCGGAAGCCAAGTTGCGAAGATTACAAGTGCCAAAAAATTAACAGCAGCGGAGTTAGCTTCGCTGAAATCTAACCTTAAAAAATCTCTCGGCCATTCGGTCGATGTGGAAACGACTATTGATCCTGATCTGCTTGGCGGATTTGTGGTTCGTATTGGTTCCCGCCTATATGATAGCTCCCTCAAGTCTAAGCTTGAGGATCTCCGTCTCGCCCTCAAAGAAGCATAGAGGACTTATCTCATGGATATTCGCGCTGCAGAAATCTCAACGATTCTGAAAAAACAAATTAAAGGCTTTGGAAAAGAAGCCAAAGTCTCCGATGTAGGGCAAGTTCTGTCTGTTGGGGATGGTATTGCCCGTATTTATGGGCTTGATAATGTTCGCGCCGGCGAAATGGTCGAATTTCCAGGCGGTATTAAAGGCATGGCTCTAAACCTAGAGAGCGATAATGTCGGTGTTGTTATCTTTGGGGATGATCGCGGAATTAAAGAAGGCGATACAGTTAAGCGCCTCGGTGAAATCGTTGACGTGCCTGTTGGCAAAGGTCTTCTTGGCCGTGTTGTTAACCCGCTTGGTGAACCGATTGATGGCAAAGGCCCAATCAAATCAACAGAACGTCGCCGCGTTGACGTGAAGGCACCAGGCATTATGCCTCGCAAAGGTGTGCATGAACCTGTGCAGACGGGTATTAAGGCGATTGACGCGCTTATCCCTGTTGGCCGCGGTCAGCGCGAACTTATTATTGGTGACCGCCAAACAGGTAAGACAGCCGTGGCTGTTGATGCGATCCTCAATCAAAAGGCTGCTTTTGACGAAGGCCGTGAAAACGACAAGCTATACTGTATATATGTCGTGATTGGCCAAAAGCGCTCAACAGTGGCGCAATTAGTCAAAACTCTCGAAGAAAACGGTGCGATGGATTACTCTATCATTGTTGTTGCGTCAGCGTCAGAGCCGGCACCGCTTCAGTACCTAGCGCCATTTGCAGGTTGCGCGATGGGCGAATATTTCCGCGATAATGGCATGCACGGACTGATTATCTATGATGATCTGTCAAAACAGGCTGTAGCATATCGTCAAATGTCACTTCTTCTTCGCCGCCCACCAGGCCGCGAAGCTTACCCTGGTGACGTTTTCTATCTTCACTCCCGCCTCCTAGAGCGCGCTGCGAAGCTTAATGAAGATAATGGCGCAGGGTCTTTGACCGCACTGCCAATTATTGAAACGCAAGGTAACGACGTTTCTGCCTTTATTCCAACAAATGTGATTTCGATTACAGATGGCCAAATCTTCCTAGAGACAGATTTGTTCTTCCAAGGCATCCGTCCTGCACTAAACGTAGGTCTATCGGTCTCTCGTGTGGGTTCATCTGCTCAAATTAAGGCGATGAAACAAGTGGCAGGCCCGATTAAAGGCGAACTTGCCCAATACCGAGAAATGGCGGCCTTTGCTCAGTTCGGTTCTGACCTTGATGCTTCTACGCAAGCTCTATTGGCCCGCGGTGAGCGCTTAACAGAACTTCTCAAGCAACCACAATTCTCTCCGCTACAAGTGGAAGAGCAAGTCTGCGTAATTTATGCTGGTACACGTGGTTATCTTGATAGTGTTCCTGTAAAATCTGTTCAAAAATATGAACGTGAATTACTTTCAAACCTCAAAAATGAGCATAGCAAATTGTTGGCAGATATTGCCTCGCAAAAGAAGCTTACAGATGAGATTGAAACACACCTTAAATCTGCACTTGATAGCTTCACAGCGAACTTCGCGGCGTAGCTCTTAGAGGAATAGTCAAATGGCTTCTTTAAAAGAGCTACAAAACCGGATCAAAAGCGTAAAAAACACGCAGAAGATCACCAAAGCTATGCAAATGGTGGCGGCGGCAAAGTTGCGTAAAGCACAGGAAGCTGCGGAGAAATCTCGGCCATATTCCGAACGTATCACTGCGGTTATTTCCAATCTTGCGGCCTCTATGAG
>JBDVGI010000280.1:0-1307 GCA_039962885.1 Litorimonas sp.
CCGCCATAATCATAGCCACCACTACGCCCGCCATGACAAGACCAAAGGCAACAAGACCTTGTTGATTGAAAATTCCAACGCTACCTTGCGGAATAAAAGCTCCAATGATTAGGAAGTAGACAGGCCAACGCGCAGAACACGTCATCAACGGCGATATAAGAATTGTTGTTAACCTATCGCGCTCATTCTCAATGGCTCGCGCGGCCATAACGCCTGGGATAGCGCAGGCAAAACTAGAGAGGAGCGGAATAAAGGCTCGGCCGTTTAAGCCTATTTTTGCCATTAATGTATCCACCAAAAACGCAGCTCGCGCCATATATCCCGACGCTTCAAGCATAAGAATAAAAGCAAAAAGAATAATGATTTGCGGCAAGAACACTAAAACCGCTCCAACGCCTGTGATGATACCATCGGTAATAAGGGATTTAACCCAGCCGTCAGGTAAGAAATTCCCCACGCCATTTGCGACGATTGTAAAGCCTCCCTCAATCATCTCCATCACAGGGCCAGACCATGCATAGACCGCTTGGAACATGACGAACATGATCACGAACAATAAAATTAATCCCATAACAGGATGCAAGACGACCTTATCTATACGGTTCGTCAATGTCTCAGCTTGCTCTATACGGCTTACTGATTGACCTGTAATCAACCGCGCCTTGGCTTGAATATCTTTAAGCCCGTTAGCTTCAGTCGTGGGTAGAGCTGCGCTACCGCTTAAAATATCCTGCCCCCAGCTTTGCAAATATTCGAGCAAATGCGCACGTCCAGATGCGCGCACAGCAACACTTGTGATAACCTCAACTCCCAGCGTTTCAGAAAGCTTGACCGTATCAATGCCAATCCCGTCTCGGGCCGCCATATCCATCATGTTCAGGACAAGAACTATCGGCAATCCGTAATTCTTGGCCTGTAAAACATTGTGTAGATGCGTTTCAATATGCGAGGCGTCCATCATAAATATAATTGCGTCAGGTCTGCGTTCACCCTCTAGGTTCCCGCGTACGGCATCAATAGCAACGCGCTCATCCATACTATGCCCGCAATCACCGTAAACCCCCGGCAAATCAAGTAGCTCAATGACTTGGCCATTTGGTAAATTGAACTCGCCCTTACGGTATTCAACCGTCACACCTGGGTAATTAGCCACTTTTGCGCGCCCGCCCGTCAAGGCATTGAACATAGATGTCTTCCCGCAATTGGGCGCGCCAAGCAGGGCAAACCTTAGCGACGATTTCGATTCGGAATTTTGAGACAGCTCACCTGGTTTTGACACAATTTCAATTTCAGTCATGGCTTTACCT
>JBDVGI010000281.1:0-11145 GCA_039962885.1 Litorimonas sp.
ATATGATGGATATGCGCGTCTTTGATGTTCTAAAATTGGAAACAATTGAACCTGATCATTTACGCCCTACCCATAGAGAGTTTGCTCAATCTTACCAAACTAAAGGCTCGCGCGTAAAGCTTTGGAGAGATGTTGATCTTAGCCATAAAATTGCTGCTGGCGGTTATAATTCCACACCATCCGATTTGGTAATGTTAGGTGCCGCTTGGCTAAATGATGACTTTATTCCTGCAAGCGTTCGGGAAGAGTTTTGGACACCGGTTGTACTTGCTAACGGTCAGGTGAATGAGCAAAATTATGCTCTGGGTTTTCGCCGAGCATCTTGGCCCATCGAGGGTTTTGGGGATGTTACGCATTTTAATCATGGAGGTGTTTCCAAAGGCGCGCAGTGTTGGTTCATGATTGTCCCAGAACATGGTATGACTATCGCAATTTCAACTAACCGCCGGACAGATCAGTTTTTTGACTTTGCCGATGTATATGTAGATGTGTTGGACGCTTTTTTGGCAGTAGGCGAATCGCAATCAGAATGATTTTACTGGCCGTTCCTATATGGTACTTTTCTGGTATCAAAAAACCCGCCACAGCGGTTAAGCGGTGACGGGTTTGGGAGTTTTATAATAGAAGTGCTTTGTAAACCGTTAGGTTTAAAGCGGTTTAAGCGGTGTCTTAAATTCCTGCTTTTGTCAGCTCAGCTTCAAATTCTGGTAGTGCTTTGAACAGGTCTGCAACGAGGCCATAATCTGCGACTTGGAAAATCGGAGCGTCTTCGTCTTTATTGATAGCAACGATGACTTTACTGTCTTTCATTCCAGCCAAATGTTGGATAGCGCCTGAAATTCCAACAGCGATATATAAGTCTGGTGCAACGGCCTTACCTGTTTGGCCAACTTGCCAGTCATTCGGGACAAAACCTGCATCAACGGCTGCGCGTGATGCGCCCATAGCTGCGCTAAGTTTATCGGCGATGCCTTCGAGTAACTTAAAGTTTTCGCCGCTGCCCATGCCGCGTCCGCCAGACACAACGGTCTTAGCAGCTGTCAATTCAGGGCGATCAGACTTGGATAATTCTTCACTGATATATTCTGCTTTGAACGGGCCAGACGGCGCATCCAAAGACTCGATAGAGGCGCTTCCCCCGTCTTGCGCAGAGGCAAAAGCCGTTGTCCGCACGGTGACGCATTTTTTGGCATCAGTCGATTGCACAGTCGCCATAGCGTTACCCGCATAGATTGGACGAATAAATGTATCTGCGCTCTCTACGCCCGTAACAGATGAAATTTGCTGCACATCGAGCTTGGCGGCAACACGCGGCATGTAATTTTTATGCGTTGTTGTATCTGGCGCTAGAACCGCGTCATAGCCGTTCATTAGCGGGACAATCACAGCTTCCATGCTCTCGGCGAGTTGGCGGGTTAGGCTGTTATGTTCGACAGTCAGAACTTTGCGAACGCCTGAGATTTTCGCCGCAGCAGCGGCCACATCGCCTGCGCCATTGCCTGCAACTAGAATGTCAATATCCCCGCCCATAGCGGCTGCGGCTGTGACGGTTTTATGTGTTGTATCTTTGAGTTCAGTATTATTATGTTCTGCAACAACAAGAATAGCCATTAGATCACTCCCGCTTCGTTTTTCAATTTATCAACCAAGGTGGCTGCATCTTCGACTTTGATACCGGCAGCACGGGCCGCAGGTTCCGTCACTTTGAGCGTTTTAAGACGCGGTGCTGTGTCGACATCAAAATCAGATGGTGTTTTGGCATCAATAGGTTTTTTCTTTGCTTTCATGATGTTCGGCAAAGAGGCGTAGCGCGGTTCATTTAGGCGCAAATCCGTTGTGATGATTGCAGGCATTTGCAGTTTTACTGTCTGAAGGCCGCCATCGACTTCCTTGACAACGCTGACTGTATCGTCGCTCAATTCTATTGAATTAGCCGCTGAGCCAATCGGACGATCTAGCAAGGCTGCGAGCATGCCGCCTGTCGCGCCGTAATCATTATCAATGGCTTGCTTACCCAAGATGATTAAGTCTGCGCCTTCGGCTTCGGCAACACCCTTAAGGATTTTGGCGATAGCTAGCGGTTCTAAATCATCATCGGTTTGCACATGAACGCCGCGGTCCATGCCCATAGCCAGGCCTGTACGGATTGTTTCTTGAGCTTTTGCAGGTCCAATGGACACAACAATTGTCTCAGTCGCAGTTCCAGCTTCTTGCAATTTCACAGCCTGTTCGACGGAAATTTCATCAAAAGGGTTCATAGACATTTTGACATTTGCCAAATCAACACCAGATTGATCGGATTTCACCCGTGCTTTGACATTGTAGTCAAGCACGCGCTTGACGGGGACGAGAACTTTCATGCGATTTCGCTCCAATAAGTTAAGCAAGGTTTATCTTGCAGGATTTAATGACTTTATGTGCTATTTTGTCGAGTGTTTCAATAGGACAAGTTTGCACGTTTAATTACATTTTCGTTTGTTATGGTTAGGTCGTCAGGGTCTACACTATTTTTCATACCAGTTCGGAAAACATAGCTATTCGTCTGTTTTGGAATCTTGTCGCGCCGAAAAGCCGACATCTTCTGGCGATAGGGTTTCCATGTTTTCAAATCTGGATAAAGCTAAAGGCGTTGGCGGGTTAAGCTGTACAGTCAAAGTTCCGCCATCATCAATAAAATTCATAAATGCGCGGCCTAACTGACTTACAATATCTTTTTCAACTTCATTACGTGTGGCTAACGGTGCAAAGGCCAAAGCCGCGCGCATTTCCCGTTTTACGGCATTAATATCTTTCTCGCGTATTTGTGCCGCGAGGCCCAGACCGCGTTCAACAATGGAGTTATCTTCAAGGCTTAGGGTTAGGCCATTGATGTTTAGATTATTCAAAATATTGTCTATATCCGTTGTGTCTTCATCGACACCTAACTCTTCTAACACTTTCAAGCCAGAGGTTTCATAGGTATAATTCAGGCGAAATCCATCGGCCAGATCTAAGATGCCATCTTTCACTTCGGCTGTGTCATTGGCTTTATCCAATATAGTGGTTTGTGAGCTTTTGAAGGTCAAGGTATCAAAATTGAGCTGACTTATGGTGTTAGCAATTTGGTTGGAAGCATTAATGTTTGTGTCTTTGATTTTGATTGTCATCGGAGCAAGGACTTGTGCGATTGTTGTTATATCGCCCTTGACGCTCGCTTGGGCTTCTATCTTCGAAATATCGATGTTCATATCAGCGCTATCAAACACAAAACCTTCTATATTGATGGAATCGTAAGGCTTCTCATACGGATTAAGCCCTGATAAAAGCGTGGCAAGGCTTGGCTGAGCTCCGTTTGCGCTAGAGACAAAGCTTTTGGCCAAGTCTTTGAAATTGTAATCACGCGCAGAGAAGCTTTTTAACGTCATGACCGAGGCGATATCTGAAGTCGATGAAAGTAAGCTGAAATCAAAGTTTTCAAGTTTCATATCCGCCCGTTGAGTGTCTTCGTCCAACCCCCAAACAAGTTGGTCAATCGTACCTGTTAGCCCTTCAGCGGTTATGTCAGCAGTTTTCATTGAAAGTGCGCCAAAACCAAATTTGGCGTCTTCCCCAAAGTCAAGGCTGATATCTTCGTTTAAGTTTTCGAGGCTTTTAATAATGGCTTTGGCTGTGTCTGCTGTAGGTCTTGCAAGGCTCATGGCATCGACCTTTAGGCTCACACCGTTGCCAGATAAGGAAAATCCTTCAAAATCGGCCCTGTCAAATGTGGCGTTGCCATCTTCCATACGGACGCCAAAAAACTGAGCTTTCTCGATTGTAATCTCGCCGTCTTCAGACGTGTTTTGCATGTTGGTGAAGACGTAATTGCCGTTGCTTCCGCTGTGTTGTTCCCAGAAAAGTTCGTCCGAATTTGATTCGCTCAGGCCTAGAGCCGCCAAGGCATTTTGCGCGTCTGCGTTATCAATTTTGCGGTTGGGGATGGCAAAATGTCTTGCGAAAACCTTATCGGATAAGCGTGATAAGCATAATGGTGCAGTTTCTGCTGAAATTACTGGATTGCCCCCCTTGTCCTTTGGCCCACAAGCCCCCATCATTAAGGCTGCTACAATGCAGGTGGCACTTACGCTAGAACGCAAATGTTTAGACGAGAAAATCGTAGTCATAAGTGAGATCCTTTTGAAACTTGGCACACAGAATACTAACATGCTAGGTAAGCTCGTCAAACAAAGTTTTCCTTTGCGAGATAAGGATGACCCTCGACTTTTATATGTTTTGTCAGACCGCGCAAAACGCATTTCTTTACGTGTAAAAAACGCAGACCGTGAGGTTCATGTCGTCGTGCCAGGGCTGCGAGCTTTTAAAAAGGCACAAAGCTTTGCACGCGAGCAACGCGATTGGATTAACGTGCAGCTCGAAAACTTGCCTGCGCCCCAACCCTTCATTCCGGGGCAAGATATCCTCTATCAAGGCCAAAAATTCCGATTAGTGTCACCTCCGAGCCGCGCGCGCGCGCATATCGTGCCAGAAAATCACAAAATTGTCGTGCCATCGCCAGATGCTGAGAGTTTTTCAGGACGTGTGCGCCGTTTGCTTATTCGAGAGGCGAGAGCGGAGCTAGAGGCCGCGAGCCACCATTATGCTGATAAGCTTGGAAAGACAGTGGGCAAGATTAGTGTGCGCGATACGGCATCACGTTGGGGTTCATGCATTACGCGCAATGGGGAGGGACATATTTCTTACAGTTGGCGCCTCATTTGCGCGCCGCCATATGTGCTAGACTATGTCGCAGCTCATGAATGTGCGCACATGATTGAAGCCAACCATAGTCAAGATTTTTGGGATGTATGTGATAGTATTTTTGATGATGTGAAATCAGCCAAAAAATGGCTACGCGATAACGGCTCTATTTTGCACGCTGTCGGAGCAGATTTTTGACGGCTATATTGCTATAGCCGTCATGATTTTTATGAATTTATTTATGATCCGTAGCTTGCGGATTTAAGCGTTGCGATTCCTAAAGGAACACTGAACTTTTCACACCATATATAGGCTTCTGTGAAATCTGCTGGGTTCATATTTGCTGGAATAGCGTAGCTTTGCGCGCCTTTAGTATTTCCTAATGGCCCTAATTTGTTTTCGACTTTATATTCGCCATTATTGCCAAGGGCAACAACAGGGTCTGGTGCGCCATCAAGGAAGAAAGCGTCGTCGAGCATGAGGTGATATCCGCCGTCTTTTTTGACGATTGAGACGCCGCCATTTGTGACGTGGTCACTACGACCAGAAAACGTACCGATTGAAACAGGTGTCGCTTCTGTTACAGCTGCGACAACTTTTTCTGCAGTTTCAGTGTTTACGACTGTTTCAGGGGTGATGTCTTTTACAGCGTCATTTGAACAAGCTGTGGCTATAAGAGCCGCAGCCGTTAAGCCTGCAATTTTAAGTGTTGATAATGTTGACATGAATGCCATTCCTTTACTTTGATGATTTTAATAAGCGCTTTTGAAGAGGTTACATAAAATAATTTGATAGGCTTATTTAATGTCGGATAAAGTAAATACATAAATTATTAATGTCAAATCCTAAAACTTGCTTCAAAGAGATATGTTATCTTGCCTAAATATGATGTGGAAATCACGAATATTAATGGGTGCATGTGCTTGCGTTGGGCTGACCAATGGCCTGCTGCATTTGTCCTATGCAGATGCCACAGACCGTCCATTTTTTAGTGCTCAGGCGCTTGTTATTGTCGTTGCAGCCAGTGAAGATGAGAGCAATGGCGGTGTCGCGCCGATTGCAGTTGATTTCGCCCTTTTAACGCCAAGCTCTAGTGGCAACGCCGCGCCTGACCTTATTGGAGTGGATGGATTTGTATTTAACCAAAATAGCGGTTTCGATGCAGGGCATGACTTTTCAGGCGGAGCTACGCGTTTGGAGATTGAAAATCAGGTTGATGGCGGACGTTTTAACAATGGCGGTGGAGATGCGGATTATCTCGAGGCTAATGATACGCTGACGAGCTTTGGCTTAGATAGTGACGCAGACGTAACGACATTTCGTTCCCGCAGCCTATCGCGTTTCTTAGTTGCCTCAAATGCGCCATTTGATGTTTTTGCACAAGCGAGCAACCTCACAACGTCAGGCGATTTTACGAGTATGGATTACAGCAATATTGGTTTTCTCCCGCGCTTAAATACAAGCGGCGGTAGCGGAGCTGGGCGTTACGGGGATCGGGCGCAAAATCCATCTATTGGCGGGGGCGGGATTGATACGAGCTTAAATGACTTAGGCGATATTAGCTCTGGCCCGACAAAAATGTTCGATGGTGGCCGCCGTACAGCGCAATTATCGGGAACAATTTTAGAGCAATCTGTGTCTTTTAATATCCGCTACGCTTTAGCGGCTAGCGAAAATGGTAGCTCAGTAAATAGCTATGATTTCTCGCAGGGTGTTGGGACAATCGGGGCCGATGTTACTTACACGGTTTATACGCCGTAAAATAAGGACCTAAGGTAATTTACCTTCGATTGTGTCGAGAAGGTTGTTTAACCGCACATTTTGCTTAACCCAATTGGGTTCGGGAGAAATAGGTAACCGAACAACTTGATGCGTCCGTAATTCCTCGGTCATGTAATCATGGAAAATTTGCGCAGGAATTGTCCCGCCCGTCACTTTTTTCATAGGGCTATTATCATCGGACCCAACCCAAACTCCAGTGACAATATCTGATGCATATCCGATAAACCACGCATCCCGAAAGTCATTTGTGGTACCTGTTTTTCCGCCAATATGATGTCCTTTCACAGCTGCGCGCCGACCTGTTCCGCGCTCAACTGTGCGGGTCATCATTAAATTCATATCAGATAATTCACGGTTAGATAATACAGGCTGTAATTCAGGCGCTTTATAGTCATATAACGGCGTTCCATCGGCTGTAGAAATGGATAAAATGCCGTAACTTTGCTTGCGTAGACCCCAATTTGCGAAGGGTAGATAACTTTCAGTCAATGCAAGCGGACTTGTCACCTGAGCGCCAAGAGCCAAGCTACGATAGGGTTTTAACCCTGTTAAACCAAAATCAGCGGCAGTTTGAATAACAGCTTTTCGCCCAATTTCTTCGCCGAGCGCGACAGCCACCATATTGTTGGAGCTTGCAAAAGCGCTTTGCACACTCATCATGCCTTTATGGCCTTTACGAAAGTTTTTAGGCGTCCAATCCCCGATGGTGATTTGCGCGTCTTGGCGTCTGTCCCAGGGAGAAATACCAGCGCGAAGCGCTGTTAGGTAAACAAAGGGCTTGAAGGCAGACCCAGGTTGTCGTTGAGCTTGTACCGCGCGGTTAAATTGGTTGTCTTGATAAGAGGTCCCACCAATCATAGCGATAACACCGCCTGTTCCGTCCAAGCTAATTAATGCGCCTTGCGCCGCGCCGCGCTCCGCGTCAATATGTGAAAGCATCGCCGAATGAGCTTGGCTTTGGGCCTCAATATCTAGAGTGGTTTGTATAACAATATCTTGGTTGGGGACACCGATGAACTCTTCCATGAAGGGCCAAATCCAATCGACAAAATATTGGGCGCTATGGTCAGTTTGCGGCTTATGTATGGTTATCTCTTCTGCCATAGCCATAGCTTTGACATGCTCACCAAGCAGATTTTGACGTTCCATCGCGCCCAATACAACTGCCATGCGCCGCTTGGCGCGCTCTGGGTTAGCAACTGGGTTATAAGCAGAGGGCCCCTTTAAAAGGCCGGCCATCATCGCGGATTCTGCTAAGGTTAATTCACTGGCGGGCTTATCAAAATATAAATTGCTCGCGGCTTCAAGCCCCCACGCTCCGCCGCCAAAATACACACGTGCCAGATATAACTCTAATAATTCGCGTTTGGTATAATCACGCTCTAACCAAATAGAGAGCATCATTTCTTGGGCTTTACGGCGTATTGTTTTATCGGGGGTCAGGAAGATATTTTTAGATAATTGTTGGGTGAGGGTTGAGCCGCCTTCAACGTAACGACCTGCTTTAATGTTAGCGACTATAGCGCGGGCTATTCCCAACGGGTCAACGCCGATATGATTGTAGAAACGCTTATCTTCTGTCGCTAATACGGTCATAGGAACGTGAAAGGGCAAAGTTTCAAGATTGACAGCTTGTTCTTTGGCTGCGCCGCGCACAAGAATATCACGCCCATTTCGGTCGACAACTTGTACTGAGACGGGCCGAGATCGTTCCCATAATGCGGCTGGGTCTGGCAGGTCTTTGGCCGCCATAGCAAAAAGACCTAATACGGTCATTCCGCCAAGATAACTAGCTAATGACCCTGCGATGAGGCCGCGTTTCATCAGTGTGATGAACTTCGGAGATATGTTGAGGTTAAAGATGCGCACACCGCTCATATTTAGGGTTAACAGAGCCTAAATATTAATATCCAGATGTTAAAAGGGTGTTACGATTATGCTTAATTTTCGGTTATAAATCGCTGTATTTGGGGGGTTGTATTTGCCTTGCCGTTAGGTCGGTAATGGGTTTGACGGGCCTGCTAAACCTTCGTTTTTATCGCGATTGGCTCCAGATCCTCGAGAGACATCTCGGTCTTTTGCAGGACAGAATGATAAGATAGTCGCTCCAGCTGCGCGGCTTTCTTGCCCAGGCTGTATGAACTCCATGCTTCCATCGGGCTTGCGGGCTAGTAATAGATCCATGTCATCGCCGCGATCTTTATAAAGATCTTCTAGCGTGTAGCTTTCGGATAAATTTGTTGAGCGGAAGCGCCAACCACCCCACCAGTCTTTGGTTAAGGCATCAAAACTGCGCCCGCGGGAGGTAAAGGTACGCCCGCGCGAGGTAAAGGCGATGCTCTAAGAATCATCTTGTTCTCCGTCGCGCGCACCGACTTGGAAAACACGGTGCCGTCCAAGCTCTGGCGCAAATTCAACGCAAACAAGAGCGTTATATGCATCGTTCGGAGTGGCAGCTATCAAGTGATTAAACGCGCTATGGTCAAGAGAGTAATCGGCGTTTTCCGACAATACTTCCCCGTAAAATGTTGCGTGACCAGCCAGACGCGCGCCGCGAAGGCGGCGCCAGTTCGTGTCTGCCACGGTGACCTTAATACCCATGTCTTTGAGGGCTTTTGCCAGACCCAGCGACCACGGATTTGCGCCAACAATTATCACACCATCTCCGTCGCCAGCGTCTAGCTTAAGCGCGTGAGCGAGCGGGCCAATGAAAAAGCCAGCAAAAATAACCGTGGCAAAAACAAGCGCAAAAGCAAGCGGGACAAATAATGCGCCTTCACTACGGCCCAGCGCGGTGAGTTCAGCCGCGAATAGACCTGCCACAGCAACAGCAACAATCCCGCGCGGTGCGATGAGGCTTATGAGTAAGCTCTCGCGCCAAGACAAGCCAGACCATAGAGTTGAAATCATCACAGCTATTGGCCGAACAATAAACATCATCGCGAATACAAACAATAAGACGCGCCATTCCCCGATGAATGCAATCAAGATATCAGGGGTTAGGGTCGCGGTTAAAATCACAAACACGCCTGAGACAAGGATAATAGCAATGTTTTCTTTGAAACGGCGCATTTCAACCATTGAAGCGAATTTCGTATTGGCCATCGTCATACCTAGGGCGGTGACAGCCAAAAGGCCCGTCTCATCGGCCATCATATTGGCGAGAACATAGATAACTAACACCCAAGCCAGAACAATCGGGGCTTTGAGATATTCAGGGATATGACCACGGCGAAATGCCCATGTCAGGCCATAGGCTGAGACGATTCCGATAAGTGTTCCAAAAATTGCGGCAAAGGCGAGCTTGCCAAAGACAAACACCATAGAGGCTTCAGTTTGTGAAAATCGGATGAACTCATAACCGCCAACCGCAAAAAGGGCTCCAAGAGGGTCATTTACAATGCCCTCCCATTTCAACACATTGGCAGGCCGTGATTTTAGATGGGCTTGGCGCAGTAAGGGCATGATGACTGTCGGGCCTGTCACAACGAAAAGTCCGCCAATCATGACGGAGATATCCCATGATATTCCAACAATGTAATGTGCGGCTGCGGCGCCGAGCACCCAAGCGATTGGAGCTGCTAGAAACACCATGCGGGCTACCGCTTGGCGGGCATCCCCTAAATCTTTGAGCTTAAGATTAAGGCCGCCTTCAAACAGGATAATTGCCACAGCAATTCCAATCATAGGGCGATAGAGGTCTTGGAAATCATTGACAGGATCAAGTCTGAAGCGATTGAGGCTATCATGGATAGGCGCAAAGACCTCAAGCGTCATTAAAAAGCCAAGGAGCGGGCCGAAAATCAACCCCGCTATTGCCATTAAAACAATCGCAGGGCGTTGTATTTTCCAAGCGAGCCATTGCGCGCCAATTCCAAGAGAGCCGATGAGGGCGATCTTGAAAGGGAGTAAATTTACAGCATGATGTGCAATATCTGCAGCCATTTAAGTCCTTAAAATTTCAGTATATAGAGCCTATAAATAAGATCGATTCAACAGAATGTAAGAGGCTTATTCCGTAATTCGCATAATATCAAATCCAATATCTGTTCCGCCGTAATTTCCATTATCATATTCATCGACACTTAATGTGAAAAACTCAAGGATATGCGTGTAGATATGCTCAAATAACGGCATTAAATGGTCTTTCGTCGCGGGCAGTTCAATACGCATATCACGCGTGTCTTCAATATTAACGAACATCACTTCGCCTTCTTTGCGGCAGGTGATTCTAAGTCGCATAAAATCTTGCTCAGAGGAAATTCGGACAGCCAAACCAAAACTAATCGGTTTTAATGGCAGATAACCTTGTCCAGATACGGAATAGGCGGCGGATCTGTAATTTTGAGGGCCAAATTCTCCTTCAGGGGGGACAAGGTAGACACATTGATGATTAGGGCTAAGCCAATTACATAATTCTCCGCGTAAATTTTCTGCAAAAGACCGAATTTGGGCGTAATTGTCGAAACTGCGTTGACCGTAAATTTCCGCAGCGTTTGCGATCTTAGAGATACGGTTATCAGTATCTACGTTAGCTTTAGATGTGTCACTTGGCATGAATCGCTCTTGGTTTACGGCATATAAATAGTGTTTCTCGCCGAGTTTGAGGGGGGCTGTCAACGCTTACTATTAAATCAGGCTTATGGT
>JBDVGI010000282.1:0-11319 GCA_039962885.1 Litorimonas sp.
TGAATAGGAGATTCTTTAGTCGCACAGAAACGTGTCCCCATATTAATGCCCTCAGCGCCTAAAGCTAATGCCGCGACAAGCCCGCGCCCATCACCAAAACCGCCCGAAGCTATCATAGGAATTTTGACTTTATCCGCAGCAGCAGGAATAAGTATCAAACCCGGTATGTCATCTTCACCGGGATGACCCGCACATTCAAACCCATCAATAGAGATAACGTCAACACCATTTTTTTCCGCAGACAAGGCATGACGCACAGAGGTACATTTGTGAATAATTTTAATATCGGCATTTTTAAAAACTTCCCACACATCTCTGACAGCCGCAGAGCCCGCCGTCTCGACGACTTTAATACCGCTATCGACGCAGACTTGCGCATAAGCATTATAATCAAGCGGTTTGATCGTCGGAAACACAGTTAGGTTGACGCCGAAAGGCTTATCAGTCATGCTCTTGCAGCGCTCAATTTCAGCTCCCAAAGCGTCAGGTGATGATTGCGTGAGCGCCGTTAACATCCCAAAACCGCCTGCGTTGGATACAGCTGAAGCAAGTTCGGCTACACCTACATTTTGAAGCCCGCCCTGTACGATAGGACGTTCTATTTTGAGCAATTCTGTAATGCGGGTTTTAATCATGAGGCGATAGTCCTTGAACAAAATTACATATTTATCTTATTAAACTAAGTTAGCTATGTTGTCTATGTTTATCACTACCATAAACGTTAGATGCGGCACAGAGTTATACGTTATATATAATAATCTTATAAAAGGAGTGTATGATGAGTATTTCAAGACGCGGAACGTTAACATCACTCATGGGGATGGGAGTGGCTGGCGGCTTATCGAGTTGCTCTCCAAACAATCCTAACTCCGCTCCTTTAAAGACAAAACTCCCAGATCTCCCTCAGTCACCTCAGGCCTTGTTGCTTAACCGTGTCAGGGCGGCTGAATTAATGGAGAGAGAAAAAGTAGATCTTATCATCTGCGCTAACCCAACGAATATATATTACCTCACAAATCAAAAACCTATGACTTACAGGCTGGGCATGAATGACCACGCCTATGCGACATTGTCCTCAGTGCCGATGGAACCCCCGACATATATAGTTGGCCGTTTTGGTGTCTTTCTCGGCGGCGCTGCGGATACGGACATAAGGGATCAGTTAAATTTTAAACTCTTCTCTTTACCCGCCGACCCCGAAGCCTTTTCCAAACTGACGGATATAAATGATATTATAAACGCACCTGTTTTCGAAGATTTTTATCCAAGGCTGCATACAAATCATGCCCTCGCTCCACATATAAAAAGGAAACGAGATACAGATGCCAAGTTATTAAAAGAACACTATGCATCGGTAGAAGCTGCCCTCATAAAACAGATTTTTGAAACGGATATGCCAAACAAAACCATAGCCATTGATCATCCTAAATTGAGGGAAACAATTGCAAAAAGTGGACTCGATTTGCGTATCGTCGACGGGGAACGTTTAGTTAAAAAGATTCGTTTGCAGAAAACACCCACCGAACTTGAACTCGTTCGTTATACCGCTAACGCAAATGCACAATCAGCACGTGAAGCCGCCCAATCAGTTCGGTCTGGCGCAAGTTTACAAGACATACGCGCTCAATTCGCTAAGTCTTGTGGAAATAGAATGTCCACGCCTGTCTGGATGGTCATAGACGGAATTGTTCCTGAACTTATTCCAGGAGAAATAAAAAATGGTCGAACACTTATGATCGACTGTGTGAGTGAATTTCAAGGTTATCATGGTGATTTTGGCCGCACAGTTTGCGCCGGTGAACCCACGCGTGACATGCAACGGGTTATTGATTCATTATCTCACGTGTGGGACCGAATTTTACCCGAACTTAAAGCCGGTAAAAAATATTCAGAAATATATGCATTATCAGCTAGGCTTTTTGCAGAAACTCAAGTTGATGCAAACTTTGCAATTAACCCGCATAGCGTCGGATTAAATCATACAGATGAACCCAGCAAAAACGATTTTGGCCTTTGGGAAAAGGACGATATTGAGCTTGTCGAAAATATGGTTTTAAGTGTTGATATGCCAGTTTTGGATAACGGCCTTGGTGGATCAGCCCACCTTGAAGATCTTGTCTTAATTGGCAAAGATGGCCCTGAATTACTCAATACGAGCGAAGATAGATTTATCGTTGTTTAACGTCAAGAAACAGACCTTATCTGATTTCAGGTAACATCTTTGGATCTGCCACCCAAATCTTATTGGTTTTTTCCAAATGCAATCGCCAATGTGCCTCGGCGGCATCTACGTCCCCTTTTTCTATATATTCCACGAGACGGAAAAAGGACTTAATCCCTATTTGGGAACGTTTGCGTTGTTCCGCGGATGTGAATGGCCGTAAAGACAGATGCCGTAATTGATGCGTTTTCATAATATCATTTAAAAGTTCGACAAGAAAATGGAGCGCTTTATTACCCCCCACTTCAACAAGAACACGGTGAAACTCAGTGAGGCCAATTGTGACCTCTTCATGTTTTTCAGCCTCATTCAACACGTCAAGGCGCTTAGCCTCTTGGCGCAATCTCTCAACTGTTTCCTTTGGGCTCTTTTCAGCCAAACGGCGCACAATAAAAGGTTCAATCGCAAGCCGCGCGCCATAGACATCCGCAATCGTTGTATTGTTAGCCCGAAGGACATAACTCGCATAGCGCGCAACACCGTCAATTTTTGGCTCATGCACTGTCGCGCCTGTACGGGACCCGCGCGAAACGCTCAGCAGTTTTTCAGTTTCTAAAACACGAAAAGCTTCTCGCAAGGTTGGTCTTGATATTCCAAAGGCCTCCAAAAGTTGAGCCTCAGGCGGCAGAGAGTCGCCTTCTCTTAACTCACCGCTCAAGATACGGTTTCGGATCGTGTCAGCTACCAATTCAGCGACTTTAGGAACCCGTATTTTCCCGCCCGTTTTGATAGGGTTAGCGCGCACAGGTGCAAATTCAGTTGCAGATATTTTATCTTTTTCAGCCACTAACTATTCCCACCTTTATAGATTTAAGCCTCATATCGTTTATTCACTCAACAATAGCAAGCCTGCGCAAAGCCAAGCATAACCTAAACTTTGAAACTCGCTTTTGCGACCATCCGCTTGTGTCCATCCGCCCCTATAACAGCAAGATCCAGTCCATCTTCTATATCATTAGCTGCAAGAAACAGCTTTTGATGACAAAAAGCAGGGGCTAATCCGCGAAACTCAAATTTACATATCTGGCGACCAGACGCATGTTCATTCGCAAAACGTAGTAAAAGCGATGCCATGAGCGGGCCGTGAACAACTAGAGCTGGATAACCTTCGCCCTGCGTTGCATAATTATGATCATAATGAATACGGTGCGTGTTAAATGTCAGCGCAGAATAGCGAAATAATAAGGCTGTATTCGGCGTTAAATCTTCAGATTTATCCCAAGCGGATAAGTCAACTTCGCCAGTGTGTGGTAAAATCATTTTCTCTTTTGGCGCGTCTCTATAAACAATGGTCTGCGTTTCTTTCACGGCGTGGACATCATTCGATGATGTAAGATGATCAACATTCACAAATAATAGAGAGCCTGATCGTCCTGTTTTTTCACTGACCGAAGCAATGATTGAGCGGCGTTCCACTGACGCGCCAGCCTTTATATCTGCCAAAAATTCGACCTTGCTTGAAGCCCACATGCGCCGCGGTAAAGGGCTTGGCGGCAAAAAGCCACCTGTCTTAGGGTGTCCATCTTCACCAAGTTCATCCATAGGGGCATCTGGCAAGCAGATACACCAATGCAAGCCCTTTGGCGCTATTCCTTCTGAGGATTGTGCGCCAATCACAGCGCCATATCGGTCAATGAGAGCAGGCGTCACGACATCCTTTTGAACATCCGTTTTACCTATCCAATTGTCGAAATTGCTTGCCATTATTTACGTTCCACCAACTTACCCTTAGCGACCACTTGTGCTTGAATTTCACCCGCGCCTTCGAAAATATTTAAGATACGGGCGTCACATAAAACGCGGCTAATTTCATATTCGAGGGCATAACCATTACCGCCGTGAATTTGCAGAGCGGCATCCGCATTCGCCCACGCCGTCCGCGCAGCAAATAATTTTGCCATACCCGCCTCAATATCACAACGCTGCCCTTTATCTTTCTCTCTGGCAGAGAAATATGTCAGCTCACGCGAGAGTAAAATATCAACAGCCATCATCGCAATTTTGTCAGACACGCGCGGAAACTCAATGATGCTTTTTCTAAATTGCTTTCGCGTTTGCGCATAGTCTATCGCCAGCTCCATCGCGCGGCAAGCCACGCCCACAGCTCTGGCAGCCGTTTGTATGCGCGCACCTTCAAATGTCTCCATAAGCTGCTTGAAACCTCGCCCCTGCTCTGCTCCCAAAAGGCCGTTCTCAGGGACTTTGAAATCATCAAAACCAAGTTCGTATTCGCGCATACCTCGGTAGCCCAAAACCTCAATCTCAGACCCAGACATGCCTTGCGCTGGAAAAAGCTCTTCATCATTCCCGCGAGATTTTGGGGCAAGGAACATAGAGAGCCCAGCGTAACCCTTTTCATCAGGCTTAGAGCGCGCAAGCAAGGTCATAAGATCAGATCTTGCGGCATGGGTAATCCACGTCTTGGCTCCAGATATAATCCACTCGCCCGTTTCGGATTGTGTTGCACGTGTCTTTAGAGACCCTAAGTCGGAGCCAACATCAGGTTCCGTAAACACCGCCGTTGGTAGTATTTCGCCGCTAGCTATCTTTGGAAGCCACTGCTCTTTTTGCTCTGTTGTTCCGCCCAGAAGAATAAGCTCGCCTGCAATCTCAGAGCGCGTACCTAATGACCCCGCGCCAATCCAACCACGGCTAAGCTCTTCAGTGACAATACACATAAAGAGCTTACCGAGCCCCAATCCCCCAAAGTCTTCAGGAATACAAACGCCAAAGGTTCCAAGCTCCGCCATTTCAGCCACGACCGTATCGGGAATGAGGTCATTCGTTAAATGCCACTCATGGGCATTTGGAACAATTCGCTCCTCTGTAAAACGGCGATATTGCTCTCGCACAGCATTTAAAGTCTCATCATCAAAGCTATCAGTAATGCCCTGACCCTTCGCAATAAACGCCGTTAAACTTTGACGCGTATGGGCCGTATTTCCATTTTGAACAAAATGCGCAACGGCTGCGTTAGTGGCCAAGACTTGTGCCTGCGGGTTTAATGATAAATCAGACGGCCTAATAAATTCATTTTGCCCCATTGGAATTCCGCCAATCATTTGGGACAGATATTCACCAAAGGCAATGTTGAGAGCTAGCACGTCAACGTCTTTAAGGCTGTTCCGCCCTTGCAAGTTAACAGCCCACTCAAATGCAGCCTTGAGCGCTTCATAGGTCGTATCAATCCAGGCATAGCCATGCACGGCGCGCTGTTCTTTATTGACCAGATCTGACTTAGCGCGTCCCTCAACAACCACTAGGCTTTGAACCCGCGTGCGAACTGCTGCAACATAAGTCGCAGTGGCTTCCAAGGCCTGTTTAGCCTGTTCTAATGTTTGAGCCGCTGTGAAAGCTTTAGTCATCTTACGCAGATCCTTTTACAATACCGTTATCAATAAGAGAGGTTATTTCATGAGACCCCATACCTAAAAGGTCAGCTAAAACATCTTCAGAATTTTGTCCAAGTGTTGGTGCTGTTTTTGGAACGCCGCGTGTTTCCCCGCCCAATGTCGCAACTGAACCCGGTGTTGGGTAAGTAAAACCACTTGGGTTTTTCATATCTGTAAATATAGGATTGCCTTTGACAAGCGCTGGGTCGTCTACAGCGTCTCGCAAAGTTTGATATTCCCCCCAACATCCGCCGACGTCATCAAGGGCTTTTTTAAGAGCCGCTGACTCCCATTTAACAATCTTGGCCGTCACAAGCGGGTATAGAACATCACGGTGTTCAAAGCGAACGCCTTCGTCATAATCAAAACTGACTTGGCGCTGTTTTTCAATCGCGGCGATATCAGCCTCAATCTTTAGTACTTTCACAAGGCCCGCCCATTGGCGCGGCGATATCGCCATGACAATCAAGCGCTTTCCATCAGCCGTAACAAAATCTTTGCCAAAAGCCCCGTAAACTTCATTGCCGTAACGGGCGCGGTTTTCATTCGTATAAAGAACCTCTGCAATTTGCCCTAAATTTGCGAGGCTCGTGACGCCAATATCAGACAGTGGAATGCGGACATCTGCGCCCTCACCTGTTTCGCGCCTGCGCCGCTCTGCCGCCAAAATTGCAAAGGCCGTATAAGCGCCCGCGAGTAGGTCCCATGCAGGCAAGACATGATTGACGGGTTCATCTCCTAACGAGGCAGGCCCCGTCATATTCGGCACGCCAAGTGCGCAGTTCACTGTATAATCTACCGCAGGGCCGCCATTGGCTTGCCCCATAACGCGCGCCACAATGATATCCTCGCGAAGCGCCTTCATATTTTCATATGAGAGAAAGCCGCCGGCCGGAAAATTGGTGAGCAATATACCGCCAGTTTCCCCGCCCGATGCTGCGAGTTTTTTCAATATCTCACGACCTTCACTTGTCTTCAAATTGAGAGAGACAGATTTCTTAGCTTTATTAAGGCCTTCCCAATAAAAACTAGATCCATTATCGGCCTTAGGCCAACGATTGTAATCAGGGCCGCCTGCCACATGGTCCACGCGAATAACTTCAGCCCCGAGTTGGGCCAGATACAGACCTGCCGACGGGGACGCCACAAATGATGTAGCCTCAATGACTCTGAGGCCTTTTAGAATATTATACATAGCGTTCTAATATGTTCCGTTATATTGCCGTATCATCTGCTTTGCGATGACAAGCTGTTGGATTTGCGTTGTACCCTCATAAATGCGGTAAAGCCGGCAATCTCGGAAGAAACGCTCGGCTTGGTATTCTTGTAAATATCCCGCGCCCCCAAGAATTTGCACGACACGGTCAGCCACACGCCCGCACATTTCAGAAGCAAACATTTTCGTACAAGCGGCTTCCATAATCGTCTTTTCGCCTCGGTCCGCCTTCGCCGTTGCCTCTTTTATCATACATTCTGCAGCATATATTTCTGCTTTTGAATCAGATAGCATGGCTTGGATAAGCTGGAAATTCGCAATCGGATTTCCGAAAGCTTTACGCTCCATCGCGTAATCTAAACCATATTCCAGCATACGTTTTGCGTAACCCGTAGAGGCGGCGGCAACTGAAAAGCGTCCAATATCGATAGAGTGCATTGCGGCTTGAAAGCCCTTACCTTCAACACCACCGAGTAAAGCTGAAGCTGGCACACGTACATCTTCTAAAATAACATCCGCTATTCGCGAACCTGATTGCCCCATTTTTTTATCAGATTTGCCAACGGTCACTCCCGGCGTATCCATCGGAATAATGAAAGCGCTAACATGCGCATTTTTTGGTAAATTATCAGCGTCTGTCCGCGCCATAACCAACCCAATTTTGGCAAATGGCGCATTTGAAATATAACGTTTAGATCCATTCAAAATATAATCATCACCATCGCGTACAGCGCGCGTGGTAAGAGCCGCCGCATCCGAACCTGAATCAGGCTCAGTTAAAGCAAAGCAAGCTACATCTCCGGCCGCTAGTTTAGGAAGCCAATAGGATCTTTGCTCTTCAGTCCCGCTATTAAATATCGCAGACGAAGTCATGCCAACATTCATTGATATGATTGACCGAAAGGCGGGTAGCGCCCAACTTATTTCTTGAATAAAGCTAATATATTGGCTGATATTAAAGCCTGATCCGCCATATTCTTCTGGAATTGTGACACCGAACAATCCCATCTCCGTCATTTCTTTGACGATATCGTCAGGCACACGGTCATGCTCAACGGTTTCATCCTCCGCAGGTACAAGGCGTTCACGCACATAACGTTTTATCTGCTCTAAAAAGGCGTCAAAAACGTCGGCATCCACTCCTTTTTTGATCACTTCTCTAGCCCGACTATGGCAACCGAACTCACATTCTGAAACGGCATGCCGCCAAGATTATGCGACAAGCACAAATTAGGCGGGTCTTTACGCTGTCGATCACCCGCACGACCAAGCAATTGCAGATAATTTTCATAAATCATCCGTAGTCCAGAGGCCCCAATAGGGTGACCAAAACATTTTAAGCCGCCATCAATTTGACACGGTATTTTCCCGTCAGCATCAAATTTACCGTCCAAAACATCTTTCCAAGCTTGACCATCTTTAGAGATAAATAAATCTTCCATCGTGACCAATTCTGTAATGGAAAAACAATCATGCACTTCCGTCAAAGAGATTTCATTTTCTGGGTCGGTAATACCAGCTTCCGCATAGGCTCTCTTGGCTGCCATGCGCGTTGTATGCATATAGCTACCGTCCCAACCTGCACCTTGCATCTCCCAACCGTTAGACGTGGCAAGCTGTAGGGCTTTGACTAAAACAAGGTCTATTTTACCCAAAGCTTTTGCAATTTCAGGCGTAGTGACAATCGCACAAGCTGCACCGTCAGAAACCCCGCAACAATCAAACAAACCCAAAGGTTCAGCAATCATCGGAGCCTTCATCGCGGTTTCAATATCAATCAATTTACGCAAATGGGCTTTCGGGTTTTTAGCACCATTGGCATGGCTCTTAACAGATACATGTGCCATTGCGCGCTTAAGATCATCTGGCGAAACACCGTGTTTTGCGCGGTATGCCGAGGCAAGTTGCGCAAAATTTCCGGGAGCAGAACCATTGGTCCCAATCATATCCCACTGCGTACCGCGCGTCCGAACAGGCAAGCCGCCATACCCCGTATCTTTGAGCTTTTCGACGCCCATCGCGAGCGCAATATCAGCGGCGCCAGAGGCCACAGCATAAACAGCGCCACGGAAAGATTCAGTTCCGCTCGCACAATAATTTTCAACTTTTGTCACGCCGATATTTGGAAGGCGCAATGCGATTGAAGCAGGTATACCTGACGGCCCAATATTTTGACCATCAAAACCAACACCAAGCCAAGCCGCGTCTAATTCGGACACATCAATTTGCGCATCTTCTAACGCCTCTTCAAAGGCCTCAACCATTAAAGACGCCGCATCCTTATCCCAACGCTCTCCAAAACGCGCACAGCCCATGCCCAAGATCGCGACTTTATCTTTAATTCCACGTGCCATTACTTTGCCTCGCTTTTTGTAGCTTCGCGCACAGGTGTCGCCTTCCAGAAATATTTCGTAAATTTGCGCATATCGTCTCTCGCTTTTATACGAAAGACCATGCGCATATCACGGCCAACGCTGACATCCTCCTCGGTCACATCAGAGAATTCAGAGATCATGCGCCCTCCGCCTTCAAAATCAATCATGCCGTAATATGTCGGCGGGTCGGGAGAATATGTCAGGCGGTCAGCTGTGAATGTCGTAATCTTCGCGAGCTTATCCGATAGAGGGTAATCATCTTGTGTCCGCGTTGCTCTATGATTTTGCGCCACTGAAATATCAGTTTTAGGAAACTGAACCACTCCCGTCTCTCGGCATTTCCCGCCGATAAGACCTAAAACAGTTTTGCGGTCGCGCGAGAGGGCCGTCCCTGGCTGTTTCTCATCATATTCAGCTCGCATGCCTTTTTCGAGATCAAGCTGTCCACGGTGGAACAGATAACGTAAATAATTTTCGTCCGCCGACTTATTTGCAAGACCCTTTTCAAAACCACCCGTATCACGTTTTTGAGTGACCGCTTTTGTTGTTTCAAAGACCATGACATCAGCACCCTGCCCAAAACTTGCGAGTAAAATCGTCTCATTTGGTTTAGCACGCTCTAAGGCTGCGGCGAGCATCACAAAGGGGTGCGCTGTTCCTGAATAGCCAAGATTTGAAAATAATGTATCCGCCACAGATTCTGGATTAAAGCCAAGGCTTTTAACGAACTTCGGCGGCAAAGACTTGCCTGGAAGCGCGATTAAAACATGGTCTATATCCGCAGCTTTAACCCCTATCTTTTCGATAGCTTGCGCAACCGCTCCGCCTAAAACATTTTGAAAACCTTCATCACGGACCCAGCGCTTCTCCCACGCATAATCATAATCCTCACCTGTGGACCTAAAATGATCGACGAAATCTATGGTCATACTATGAGATCCGCGAAGCGTAGCAATTGGCTCTCCTTCCCCGACCAAGACAGCCGCGGCCGCATCACCTTGTAGCATCTCGCCTTCTGACCCCGCTCTCGCCTTGCGGTTATCAGCCGCCAAACATAATTGCGTAGCATTTGAACCAAGCGCCTGCATCAAGGCCGAAGTCCCCGCGCGCTGACTACCTGTTAAATCAAAGGCTTGCATGTTTTCGCTAAGGTTAAGAGCTTCTTTCACAATCCCAGAATTCAATCGATCAACGAATGGAAGTGTGGTTGAGGCGAGAGATAATGCTATTACGTCTTCTTTGGATTGCCCAGCCAAACAATCACGCGCGGCATCAACCGCCATCGTGACCGCATCCTCATCCCAGTTCACAATCGCTTTTTCACCCCTCGCTAATCCACGTAAATTTGGAGCAAACCAACCATTCGCCGCATGAATTGCAGCGCGTTGAAGACGGCGGCGAGGAATATAAGCTCCTATAGAAATTATACCAAAATCAGCACTCATTTAGATGACCTATCAGTTTTATGTCAATTCCACTTAGATAAATACAAGACTCATCTTATATTACTTAGTAATATATGTTAGATGTGCTAAAGTTACAAGATAAATGACATAAAAATGGAAAGCTTATGACCGATTTCAAATATATTGAGTTCGAAATTAAGAACAATGTCGCCTATATTCGACTCAACCAACCCGACACACTCAACGCAATGTCAGCCGATATGGGCCAAGAAATCATGACCGCGCTCGAAGACGGCGTCAGGTCTGCCCGCGCCATTGTATTAACGGGCAATGGTCGCGCATTTTGTTCGGGCGCAAATCTTTCAGGCGGCGGCAGTGTTGATATAAGTGACCCCAATAGAGATATGGGCATAAGGCTCGAATATTTATTCAACCCGATGTTTTTAAAAATTCGAGATTTACCTGTTCCTTTTATTACAGCCGTAAAAGGCCCTGCTGTGGGGTTTGGTTGCGCGTTAGCTTTGATGGGCGATATTATCGTCACAGGAGAAAGCGCATTTTTCCTTCAATCTTTTTGCAATATTGGACTCGTGCCCGATGGCGGCGCAGCTTACCTACTTAGCAAATCAATCGGACGTATCAAAGCCATGGAGCTTATGTTGCTCGGTGAACGCTACCCTGCCTCCAAAGCCTATGCAGACGGACTTGT
>JBDVGI010000283.1:0-4184 GCA_039962885.1 Litorimonas sp.
TGCTTAAAGGAGGGTGTATTGAGTTAACTTACGAGCTGTTAATTGGCGATTTAGGCATTATACGCGTAGTTAGGGAAAAACACAGCGTATTTCGCCTTGTAAGTGATTTCAAATTACAGGTTCGCGTAAGCGTTACGTAATGACAGGAAGATTGCTATAATGATTGAGTTAACTTTACAGCCGCAATTGTTTTTTCAAGCGACTGAATTAGGGGCCGTTGGCGGAGGAAGCTTCTCTTTTTGGTCATTATTCGTAGATGCCGACTGGGTTGTGAAGTCCGTTATGATTCTTTTAGTTGTAGCGTCAATTTGGTCGTGGGTTGTGGCGATTAACAAAGGGGTTATGTTCTTTTTGTTGCGCCGCAAAGCAACCAGTTTTGAAGACACATTTTGGTCAGGACGCACTTTGGATGAATTGTCCAAAGCCCTTGGCAATGATACGCGCGATCCGATGTCTCGTGTTTTTGCCGCTGCGATGCGCGAATATAATGAAAGTCGTGCGGGAGGAGGCAAGCCAAACCCTAACCGTTCTGATATTGCCACGCATGAACGTATAGATTCCGTTATGAACCTTGTTGTGAACCGCGAGCTTTCTAAGTGTGAGCGCGGTATGCCTGTCTTGGCGACTGTGGCTTCGGCGTCGGTTTTCGTTGGATTGTTCGGAACCGTTTGGGGTATTATGAACGCCTTTCGCGCGATTGCAGCTAGTCAAAACACGAACCTATCCGTTGTCGCCCCTGGGATTGCCGAAGCGCTTTTTGCGACGGCCTTGGGTTTGATTGCAGCTATTCCTGCGCTTGTGTTCTATAATATGTTCACATCTGATCTTGATAAATATGGTGGCCGTCTTGAAGGCTATGCGGATGAGCTATCAGCGATTTTATCTCGTAAACTCAGCAAAGGTGCTTAGGTTTGGGAGCTTCAATCAAACATGGTGGGCGCGGCGGCGGTGGCCGGCGTAGAGCGCGGCGCAGCGGTTTAAATGCTGAAATTAATGTGACGCCCTTGGTGGATGTCATGCTGGTTTTGCTGATTGTATTTATGGTGGCGGCCCCGCTTTTATCAGTTGGGGTGCCTTTGGAGCTGCCGAAAACAGACGCTAAAGCCCTGCCGTCTCAAGAGGAACCCATTACGATTTCTGTCGATAAGGACGGAAAGGTTTTCATACAAGAGACAGAAATTGCTATCGACGACCTTGCTCCGCGATTAATTGCAATCTCGGCTAATGGTTATGACGAACGGATATATTTACGCGGGGATGAAAATTCTGATTACGGCGCGGTTATCAAAGTTATGGCCCGTGTGAACGCAGCAGGTTTTTCTAATCTTGGTCTTGTGACAGACCCTGTGAATGGGCAATGATTACAGGTGAAAGCAGGTCTTCCCATATCGCTTTTACTGCACGGAGCCGTCATGTTTGGCGCGCTTTTATTCAGCGGAAATGTACAGCCTTTAGCGGAAGGCCGTATCATTCCGATTGAGTTGATTGCAGTTGCGCCTGAAACAAATATTAAAGCAGCCATTAAAGCTGTGAAACCCGAGCAAATAAAAGATGAGCAGCCCGAATTGCAATTAGAAGAGCCAGATGTGTCTGCGCCTGAAATAGCGCAAGAGGTCAAAAAGACACCTTCCGAGACGCCAGAACCTGTGAAAACGGCGGAAGTCATTGTGCCCGATGATACGGCCAAGGAACTTGTCGATGACCCTGTTGTGCCTGACACACCACCGGAGCCTGAACCTGAAACATTTAGTCTCGATTCTTTGGCGGGCTTGATTGATAAGTCCCGCGAAACGGCGCCTGATAAAAACAAACAGGTCACATTTCAGTCTGAAACTAATCAATATGCTTTTGCAGATAATGCCCGCAAAGCAGAAGGGGCTGGTACGGCGATGACCTTGTCCGAGCTAGATGCGTTGCAATCGGCTATGTATAAATGCTGGCGTATGCCTGCGGATGCTATTGATCCTGAAAAATTGCTCGTTCGGCTGAACGTAACTATGTTGCGCGGCGGCTTAGTCGAAGATGTACGCTTGATTGATAGCGCAAAATCGCGCCGAAATGCGCCAGGCAATCCTTTCTGGGATATAGCTGAGCAGCGCGCCATTCGCGCGGTCGCGCAATGCGCGCCATATGATTTTTTACCGGATGAAAAATTCAATGATTGGCAGAGTTTGATCTTGAACTTCAGGCCGCAATTGTAAACGAATTCTTAAGAAGGGTAGTGCTTTGAAAGCTTTATTTTCCATTATTACTGTAATGCTCTCATGGATATTGATGGCTGTGCCAAGTTTTGCGCAGCTTGAGATTGACATCACGAAAGGCAACATCGACCCGACCCCTATTGCTATCCCTGACTTTCTTGGAGCGGATGCGAGTTCTCAACAACTGGGTCGTGATATAGCGCAAGTTATTCGTGCAGACCTTGAGCGCTCAGGGCTTTTTAAATCACTTGATCCACAAAGTTTTATCGAAACTCAAACGAATATTGATTATGAACCGTCATTTTCTGATTGGCGTGTGATAAAAGCCGAAGGCTTAGTGTCTGGCCGTATTGTTACTGATAGCTCGACGCGTGTGCGGGTTGAATTTCGGTTGTGGGACGTTTTTGCGGGCCAACAACTTTCGGGCATTCGGTTTGCAACAACTCCAGAAAACTGGCGCAGAACGGCCCATAAAGCGTCTGATGCGATTTATAAGGCTTTAACAGGCGAGGAGGGCTATTTTGATAGCCGTATTGTTTTCATTGATGAAAAAGGCCCAAAGACGAACCGCAAAAAACGCTTAGCTATCATGGATCAAGATGGGGCTAATCCACAATATTTATTGGGCGGGTCTGATATTATTTTGACGCCGCGCTTTTCGCCAAATTCCCAAAAAATTACATTTATGAGTTATGAAAACGTCGTCCCGCAGGTGTATTTGTTGGATATTGAAACAGGGCGGCGTGAACTGCTTGGTGATTTTCCAGGGATGACATTTTCCCCGCGGTTTTCACCTGATGGCAATAAGCTTATTTTATCTATGTCGCGCCGCGGCAATTCCGATATTTTTGTCATGGATTTAATATCTCGATCAACAAGCCGTTTGACGACAGACCCAGCCATTGATGTCTCGGCGAGCTATTCGCCCGATGGCCGCCAAATTGTCTTTAATTCTGACCGCGGCGGTTCTCCACAGCTTTATGTGATGGACGCAAATGGTTCTAGATCAAAACGCGTTAGTTTTGGAAAGGGGCGTTATAGTGCGCCAGTTTGGAGCCCGCGCGGGGATAAGATTGCCTTTGTTAAGAGCCAAAACGGGAAGTTTTCTATTGGCGTTATGGATGCGGACGGAAAAAATGAACGCCTTTTGACCTCTAGCTTTTTGGACGAGTCGCCAACATGGAGTCCCAATGGCCGTGTCATTCTTTTCTCACGCGAGACGCGGGGACGCAACGGAGCTTCAGAGATCTGGTCTGTTGATTTAACAGGGCAGAATGAGCGTAAAGTCAATACGCCTGCTAAAGCCTCTGATCCTGCATGGTCGCCCTTATTGCCATAATTATGTGTGAGACTAAATAACTATATTTTATGGAAATCTGCCTTATTTTGACCAAATCTATAGGCTTTTCAGGAAATTGTGAAGAAGACTTTAGGAAAACTACAGCATGAAACTCTTGATTGATATGTCAGTAAAGGCTTTAGTGAGAGATAGAAATGTGCCTAAAATATAAATAGATAAGGTGACTTGCTTGGTCACTGCGGCGCTTGATGGAGAGACATTATGAAAACACAGTTTATTATGCTAAGTGCAATGGGAGCGTTAACGCTCTCTGCCTGCGCAACTAAAGCAGACCCGCTTCCGACGCAGGAAGCTGCGCCTGTTATACAAGCTCCAGCTCAAGTTGAACGGGCTCCCGTTTTTGAACAGATTGAGCAAGCGCCTCCACAGACTATTGCCCCTCAAGAAAATCTTAACTTACCTATACCTGGTAGCGCCGAAGATTTTGCCTACCGCACTGGCGGAGAGCCGCGCGTATATTTTGGGTATGATAAATATGCTTTATCCACAGAAGCGCGTAATTCCCTTCGTTCGCAAGCCGATTGGCTTAATCAATATGCTAACTACACGGCTGTAGTTGAAGGTCATGCTGACGAACGCGGAACACGGGAGTATAATTTGGCCCTCGCCGCTAGGCGAGCCGA
>JBDVGI010000284.1:0-8909 GCA_039962885.1 Litorimonas sp.
TCGGCGGTTGATTTCTAGTTATCATTGCTCGCGCTACAATACGAACACGAAGCGCTTAACTGAAGATATGTTTTACGCGATTTTTGCATCCGCAAAAGATTATTTACAACAAAACCCGTAAGCATAGATTTATCTCGCCAAGAAAAAAGCGCCCTTGTAAACAAGAACGCTTTAATATATTTATTATTCAGTAAGTTAGGGTTAAAAGTTAATGCGAGCACCAACGGTTAATGTAAACCCATCCGTATCATCATCAACATCAGCATTGAAGCCTTCGCCTCCGTCGCCAATGAATGTGCGTTCTGCATCGACGCCATAAAGTTTGTAGTAGCGCGCTTCTGTGTAAATATCGAACTTATCCGTAGCTTTGAAAGTTAAACCAATATTTGATACAGTTGCAAAAGCTGTATCATCACCCTGCGCTGCAAATGTCGGAGCTGTTGCTACGCCATTATTCGGGAAGTACTGGATATCCGTGTCAACAGTTGCAACACCAATGCCGCCGCCAAAATACGGAATCACACGTTGGTTATCTGTCCACTGAAAATCGGACACATTATTAATTAGGTAAAATGTTAAAGACTGATCACCACTAAATGTCTGATCTCCGCCGTTGAAATCACCTTCATCGACATCGGCTTCAAAATGGCTAACTTCAAGTTCAAGGCGGGGTTGAAAATATTTCCAATATCTAAAAGGAAGTTTCACACCAACTGCGCCGCCAAACACGACGTCTGTATCAAATTCTGCATCAATATCGGCGTCAGCACCTGCAACACCTGGAACGCCTGCTGCTGGATCTTGTGTTCCGTCAAAGTTCGCATCGAATGGGAATGCACCTCCAACAAAGCCACTTACATAAGCTCCGCCAGGGGCAGGATCAAAGTCAAAAATACCTGCATGAGCTGTTGAACTCAATAACGCCGAAGCTAAAATGGCTAAAGACATCTTGCGTAAAGAAATAGACATAAATTCACTCTCTAGTTTGAAATCACAATAAAACTCTGACCACGCTCTATTCTGAGCATACAGTTTTTGCACGTTATTAAACATCACATAGTAGTGATAACATTATAACTTCATGATAAATAGAAGGTTAATTGTGCCGCGCTTAGCCTCGCTCGCGCATAATCCGCGCTTTATCACGCTGCCAGTCCCGATTTTTTTGTGTATCGCGCTTATCCCGATTATCTTTACCCGTAGCGATTCCAATCAGTAATTTAGCTATTCCCTTATCATTAAAATACATTTTCAAGGGGACAATCGTACGCCCTTTACGCTGTGTCTCTGCCATGAGCCTATTAATTTCACGGCGTTTAAGCAAAAGTCGCCTTGGCTGTGTCGGCGGATGATTAAATTGGCTGGCGGGCGGGTAAATCGGAATATTTGCATTGATAAGCATGGCATTGATACCTTCAATAGCAACATAGCTCTCGGCAATATTTGCCCGGCCCTCACGCAGAGCCTTAACCTCGGTACCGACCAATACAATACCTGCCTCGAAAGTGTCTTCAACGGCATAATCAAAACGCGCACGACGGTTTTCCGCAATCGTCTTATTATTCGGATCGGCTTTCTTAGCCGCCATAATTCACCTATAAATCTGATTAGACAGCGATACCCGCACGAACCATCGCGGCTGCGACAGCAAGTTTAGTCGACTCGATACATGGCGTAATAGGAAGCCGCACATCGGCCTCCATGCGTCCCATAACCGCCAAAGCATGTTTCGCTGGCGCTGGGCTTGGGCATAAAAATAAGTCCTTATGTAAACGATCTAGCTTTTGGTTTAGCGCCTGAGCTTTAATAAAGTCTTTAGCCAAAAGTGCATCGTGAAATTGCGCATATGTCGCAGGAGCAATATTTGACCCCACAGAAATCGCGCCGCGCCCTCCATGTACGCTATGGCCCATAGACGACGGATCATCGCCAGATAGTTGGATAAAGTCTTCACCACATAGATCAATAAGCTCCGCAACCCGCGTAATGTCACCCGTTGCATCCTTACACCCAATGACTGTGGAGAGCTTAGATAACCGCCCCATTGTCTGATTGCTAATATCCACAACACTACGCCCGGGGATATTATAAACGACAATCGGAATATCTACGGCATCAGAAATCACTTTGAAGTGTTGAAAAATACCTTCTTGGGACGGTTTATTATAATAAGGCGTTACAACTAAGGCAGCATCCGCGCCAAGATCTTTCGCGTGTTGCGCATATGCAATAGAGACGCGCGTTTCATTTGACCCTGCGCCTGCGATAACGGGCACACGCCCCGCTGCCGCCTCAACACAAAGCGCAATAACGCGTTTATGCTCATCATCACTTAACGTAGCCGAAGACCCTGTTGTACCGCATGGTACAAGTCCGTGTGTGCCGCTGTCTATTTGCCACTCAACGTGCTTTTGAAAAGCATCTGCATCAATTTCACCATTTTTAAACGGCGTGACTAAAGCTGTTATCGACCCTTTAACCATATTCGTCTTTCATGTACTATTAAGCGGAATTAAATTTTGGGAAGGTTCCCAATTTCTGCTGCCTCTTAGCTTTGTTTATATGTAGGATGCAAGAGAGGGTTTAATAACAATGTGGTTGGAACGTAAATGAAATTACCGTTAGGCAGAAAACTCTATCTTTCAACCATGCTAATGGCCGCTTTAACCGCAGGCCACACGCCTCTTTTTAATGGCACTGTAAGCGCTCAATCAGCATATGCAGCCATTCCCAGACCTCGAATCAAACCAGAGCCTCCTGCCCTCTCGAATTACATTTCTGAGGCTGATGCCAAATTATTTCGTAAAGGCTTACGCAACGTCAAGGCTGGTAGCTGGAAAAGCGTAGATCGGGATATTCAGAAAATAAATGACCCAACGGCCAAAGATATATTACGCTGGCTAAGAGCCTCACGTGACCGCAATGCTTCAACCGAAGAATTAAAATATGTCATAGAAAACTTATCTGATTGGCCGCGTATGACACGTATCCAATCCAAGGCCGAAACCCGTATGTTTGACACACCACTATCTGCAAATGATACGGTCATCTTTTTTGCAGGCCGTGACCCTATTTCTGGCGAAGGTCGCGCGGCTTTGGCTCGTGCACATTATGACTTAGGCGATACAAGTAGCGGGGATAAATGGCTCCGTCTTGCATGGCGAGAAAGTAAATTAACCCGTGATCGTCAAAAAAAGCTGTTCAGTAAATATCGCAAACGCCTCAACCAAGACGATCATGCAGCTCGCGCAGACCACCTTATTTGGCAAGGCCGCGCACATTATGACAAGGCCAATGCGCTTTTGACACATATGGGCCGCGAGGACCGCGCATTGATGACCGCACGTTTGAAGCTGGCTCAAAACGCCTCTGGTATGGATGCAGCCTTAAAAGCTGTTCCTGCGCGCCTAAGCAAGGATGCTGGTCTGCTTTATGAGCGCGGGCGTTGGCGGCGTAAAAAACGCACCAAAGATTACGCTCTGCCAACCTATTTGGACATCACAATTCCGCCAACATCAGAAGATGGCCAAAAAGCCCTTTGGCGCGAGAAAAAAATCATGTCCTATTGGGCTATTGAAGAAAAAGACTACCCGAGTCTCTACGGACTTGTCACTAATCACGGTATGAGCCGTGGTGCTAGCTTCGCGGAAGCTGAGTTTTTAGCAGGTTGGGTCTCTTTAACACAACTTGGACGCCCCAAGGTCGCCATTGACCATTTCACTCGTCTAAGAGACGGCGTGAGCAGGCCTGTATCATTGGCGCGTGCGCATTATTGGCTTGGACGCGCCCATGAAGCCCAAAGAGATGGACAAGACTTTACCCATTACGCGCAGGCGGCACAATATCCCAATACCTATTACGGACAACTGGCTGCCCTCAAACAAGATGGGAGCTCAGCGCAAATTTCTTTGCCGCCAGAGCTTGTCCCAGACCTCTCTAAAACTCAATTTGACAACGATCGCCGTATAAGAGCTCTCCATATTCTCGGCGAGGCGGGTGAGACCACATATTTCTCGCAATTTGCATTTCACTTGGATGATGAATTGCCCGATGAATATGGCCTATCCTTGCTCTCTCAACTCTCCAAAGACTATGGATTTATGCGGCCATCCGTTCGTGCGGCCAAACAAGCTGGGCGGTTTCAAACTATGTTGACAGAGTCTGGCTATCCAAGAATTGCTGCAATTGATGCTCTGCCTGCGAAGTTCGATTTACCCTTTGTTTATGCGATTGCGCGTCAAGAAAGCGAATTTGAAACAAATGTTGTCAGCAGTGCCAAAGCCTACGGCCTAATGCAGATGATTAATGGCACGGCTAAAGCCACAGCGCGAAAGCACCGCGTGCCTTATGACCGTGTGCGTCTTGGGTCTGATGGAGATTACGCCGCCAATTTGGGCGCGCTGCATTTGCACGATTTATTAGATAGGTTTGATGGGTCATATATTCTAGCCGCAGTCAGCTATAATGCCGGCCCGCACAGAGCGCAGTCTTGGATAAAAAAATATGGCGACCCGCGCAGCGTTAATGTCGACGCGATTGACTGGGTCGAAAAAATTCCGTTTTCGGAAACCCGCAACTACGTACAGCGCGTTATGGAAAACATGCAAGTCTACCGCGCACGCCTAAATAACGACACAGGAGCAAATTTACTAGAAACAGATCTCAACAAAGGTAAGTTTTAACTATGTAATTTAGACAAAACTACTGAAGTAATTTAAACCATAATTCATTTAAAAAGACCCTAATAAAAGGGCCTCTTAGTCCAATTCTAAATTTACATTACTTTTCAACGGGTAAGTTTTTATCCAAGAAAGCAAAGAGTTTATCATAGAAATTTGTGCGTACAGCACCTTCACGTCGTGGGTACGAATGTCCAACACGGTCCATCTCCACCCATGTCACATCTTTGCCTGCATCCTTTAAAGCCTTAAGCATAAATTTTCCTTGTTCAAATGGCACGATGTTATCTCGATTTCCATGATGTAGAAAAATAGGAGCCTGCACAGCATTGACTTGCTGCACGGGTGACACAGCATTGATTTTGTGAGGGTTGGTAACGTAATTCCCTATTGTACGTGTCCAATACTCAAAACTCGTTCCCCCTTCAGCCTTTTCACTTTTCAGCATTTTAATTAGATCACCAGGTGCGGCGCCAGCAATGACACATTTATAAGTATCAGGCGTTAGAGTTGCCCCTGCCAGTGCTGAATACCCTCCATAAGAAAAACCCATGATACAGGCTTGATTTTTATCTACAATGCCTTGAGCGTCTAGATATAATAAAGGATCATGAACATCATTTTGCATAGCCTTCCCCCATTGCCCTCGACCTTTATCGGCGAAGGAATGCCCGCGGCCCGTAGAGCCCCTAAAGTTCGGTTGGAAAACTTGATAGCCTTTCCATGCTAGCAGTTCCGCAATAACATCATATCTAAATTCATAACGTGCCTCTGGTCCGCCATGAGGGAACATGATAAGTGGCGGTTTATCGCCAGCTTTCATTCCTGCAGGTTGTGAAAGATAGCCGTAAAGCTCAAGCCCATCTCTGGCATTATAGGTCACAACACGACCAGTGCTCATAGGTTGATTGAGGAGGTTTTCCATTTGCGCCCCAATTTCATCGCATGAGCGTTTATCAAGATCATAAAGATGATAACTGCCAGGGTCTCCAGGACCTGTTGCCCGGAATATAATTTTTTTTCCGTCTTGACTTTCACTAACAGGACTAGCGGATACGCCTGGACCAAAATACCCTTCCAGACCTTTGAAATGTTTATTCATGGTGCTATCTTCCATCTCAAAGGTCATTTTTCCTTTTTTATTATACATGGCCCCTTCGAATGTACCGTCACGACCATCAAAATAAGCATCTCGAATATCTGCGTTTTGGTTCTTAAAGACTTCTTTGACGAACGAATCTGTCTCAAAGTCATAAAGGTGAACACCTGCCGTGTTCACACCATTAGGCCGAGCAATTACGTAATATTGAGAAGATTTCGGTCCTGGGGCTATTGGATTAAAATCTAAGTTAGATGCGTTGGATGTTACATTTCGTTTGACAGTTCTAACTTTACGCCATTTTGCGTTTACACCTGTTGTTGAACCTTCGCGGGCATAATAGTCAAAAATGCGCCCGCGCTCTCTGATACCTAAATACATTGCTGCATTACCGTTTTTATCTGCATACCATTGTCTTGTGTTAGATTTTCCGCGAGCAACAATGTCATATTTACCTGAATTCACATTCAATTTCAAAACATCTAATTCTCCATCAATTCCAATGGGAATCATAATGTTTTCTGGATCACTTTCAATGAAAGAAATTGGGTTTTGAATGAAACGGGTTTCTTCAATAGACTTCACCCCTCGAAAGAACTGTTTGTTATTTTTACCATCTTTATCAATACCAAAAAGACGCGTAAGGCCAGCCCCTGTGATGCTGCCATCAGGATCACGCTGTACCAAATAAACCAAACGGTCATCATTGGCCCAATTAATCCACCTAGCATATATTTTATCACCTAAGTTCAAACCCGCTGGCTTCGCATCAGGGTTTTTCAGATCTTGAATAATAACGATACTATCATCGCCATTCCTACGCAAAGACGCTAAGTAACGACCATTGGGTGAAAGTACCGGCGAATAGAATTGTGGATCTTCAAAAAACTTATCATAAGGCCTTTCAAGTTTGTTGTTTTTCTTAGCAAAAGCTACGTCTGCGGAAATTCCAGTCCCCATAGCCATGATTGTTGCGAGCGCCGTATATTTAACCAAAGATTTAAACATATTTTTCCCTTTTCATTCTACATTATTTTATTATTCTCGAATGATAAGTAGATGTTAAAGTCTGTCAAATGCATTTTATGTTAAAGATATAAAAAAGCATCAGATTTATCGATAACTTCGTCATCCACGTTTCCGCCTGACAATATAACAGCAATTTTTCCATGATTTTTAGGCAACTTTCCAGTCAGAACAGCAGCCATTGCCACGGCTCCGCCGGGTTCTAATTGCACGCCCAGTTCTTTTTTCGCGATAGCCATGGCCATGAGGCAATCTCTATCACTAACCCCAAAGACCCCTGATAGGCTTTTGGAGTTTATCTGCCACGTCAACTCCCCGGGCATAGGCGTCATAAGCGCATCACATAAGCTTGGCGGCATATGTTTCAACGCGGTGCGTTCCCCCGCAACCAATGAGATTTGATGATCATTATAATTTTCGGGTTCAGCGGCATAGATTTTCGTAGCAGGACTTAGCGCGTTCATGGCAAGGCTAATTCCTGCGCATAGCCCGCCGCCGCCAATACAGGTAATAACCGCATCAAATTCATGTCCTGATTGCGCGATTTCCAAACCTGTCGTGCCTTGCCCCGCGATAATATAAGCGTCATCATAGCTTGGCACTATAATGCGGTGATCGCGATTGGAAATATCTGCTGCAATGTCCTCTCGGCTTTCGCTGGCACGGTCATAGAAAACAATCTGCGCCCCGTCTGCAATCACACCTTTTACTTTCACCGCAGGAGCATCTTTAGGCATCACAATAATTGCTGATATGCCGAGTTCCTTGGCCGCGCGTGAAACGCCTTGGGCATGATTGCCTGAACTATAAGCAACAACGCCGTGCTTGCGCTCTTGCGCGCTCATCACTGAGAGGCGGTTAAACGCTCCGCGATATTTAAAGGCGCCCACTTTTTGTAAGCATTCTGGTTTAAACCAAACTTCCATACCACATATAATATCGATCACTGGCGAATGCATAAGCTCTGTGTGAATAGCATGGCCTTTCAATCGTTTGGCGGCCATCTTTACATCATTAAAGTCTGGAACATATGCAGAAATATTCGGGGCAGACATTGTGCTTCTCCGTTGACCTGTGGCATCAGACATGAATAAACAACTTAACAAGATAGTCTACACACATATTAAGGAACTGCCCATGCAAGGCCTCATGATGAAACACGAGCTAATGATTAGCGACCTGATAGAACATGCCGCTAAAGTGCATAGCGATAGAGAAATTTATACGCTGAACACGGATATGAGCGAGCATTGCTATACATGGACAGATTGTGCCGTGCGCGTTCGCAAATTGGCGAATGCACTCAAGTCAGCAGGTATCAAAAAAGGTGACCGCGTTGCTACGATTGCTTGGAACAATTATCGGCACATAGAAATTTATTATGCGGTATCCTCTATCGGAGCGATTGTTCATACAATTAATCCGCGGCTTAAGCCCGAACAAATTGCTTGGATGATTAATCACGCCGAGGATGCCATGTTGTTGTTTGACACAACATTTGGGCCAATCATTGACGGCGTATCAGCCGCTTGCCCAAGCGTTAAAAATTGGATTTGCTTGAGCGGTGCTCAGGACATGCCCAATTACAAAACTAATGTGCAGGACTATGAGAGCTTTATCACGGACGCAGAAGCCACAATAGAATGGGAGCGTTTCGATGAAAATACCGCGTCAACGCTTTGCTACACCTCTGGAACGACGGGCAATCCCAAAGGCGTGTTATATTCACACCGGTCAACAATTTTACACGCTATGGCTGGCAGCTTTCAAGACGTTATCGGCGCGGGCGCGGGCGACACTATTTTGGCCGTCGTTCCTATGTTTCATGTAAGCGCATGGGGGCTTGTGTATTCTGCAGCAATGGTTGGGGCTAAGCTAGTTATGCCTGGCCCTGGGCTTGACGGAGCCAATATGTGCAAAATGATAGACGAGCAAAAAGTAACAATCATGGCAGGCGTGCCAACCGTCTGGCTTGGGGTATATAACCATGCCAAACAAGAAGGGTTTACACTCGAGAGTGTGGAAAAGGCCCTCGTTGGCGGTTCTGCATTGCCAGAGAGTTTATTGCGAGCTTATGAGCAAGACTTAGGCATTCCCATGCAACA
>JBDVGI010000285.1:0-5085 GCA_039962885.1 Litorimonas sp.
TCAGAAACCAAGGCATTAAACCCACTCGGATTGTGACGGATAAACTTGGCTCTTACGGAGCTGCTCTCAAACTTATAGGGCTAGAAGACTTTCAAGACGGCGGAGGTAGAAAAACAATTGCGCCGAATGTTCACATGTTCCAATTAGACGAAGAGAACGAAAGGCCCAGAAGTTTAGATCCGTGGGGAACGCTCAAAGACTGCTTTCAGCCCACGGCCAAATCTACAATCTCTTCAATCACCGACGCCATCTCATCTCTAGAAACACACTCCGTAAATTCCGACATGAGGCTAAGACTGAATGGAATTTAGTCACGGCAGCGACGTGCGCATAAGGTGCTTGTCGGCGGGAAATAGCAGTTAGTTCAGTTAATGTGACAAAGCCCCCTAAAACCTATGGGACGCTAAAATCCGGATGTGAGACGCGCCGCCAAACCGGCGCTCTTATTGGCCAAAATACGTCTCATACCACGTCTCTACACAGCTCATAACGGCTAACCCTCCGTTACTAGGGGCTTTATTATACGAGGCTATGGGACACGGAAATACGCAGGGTGCGTGGTAGATTGGCTAGTCTGGTTATAACGCGTCTCAGGCCTCAAATTCCCTGATAAACAGGGAATTAACAGGGAAAATATAGAAAAAGAGCTACTATTTAACCGGTTTCGGGATTTTCAGCCTCGTAAGCCACTGTAATACCATTCGAACTTACGTATTTCCCTGTTAATAAATAACAGGGAATTTAAATTCAAAAACAGGGGAATATTTATGAGTAACAGGGAACACAAAAACACTTAAATAAAGCTGAATGGATTCTAATCACAGCATCAATTTGTCCATAAGGCTTTGGAAAATTAGAAAACTCGGCCTGCCTGATTAACGTGATAAAGTCGTTTTGTGTTTCATTTTCTTAGACTAAAAATGAGAGTTTTCACCTCTTGAAAAATGTATCAAGCAATGATACATATGCCCAATGATACAGAGTGTAAAAGGTAAGTTAGCAGAGCGTGCAATGTCTGGGTCTTTTGGGAAAGGTTTCCCGTCTGAATTAGTCAAACGTACAACCGCAATGCTGACTGCACTAGATGCTGCTGTCGTTTTGGAAGACTTACGGTTCCCGCCGGGCAACCATTTAGAAGCCCTCAAAGGCGATAGAGTTGGTCAACATTCTGTACGCATAAATCGGAAATGGCGGATTTGTTTTCGCTGGACTCCAAACGGCCCCGAAGATGTCGAGATTGTCGACTACCATTAAAGGAGATGGATATGAGCTTGTTACAAAACCCGATGCACCCCGGCGAAGTGCTAAAAGAACTCTATCTCACACCGCTTGAGATGAGCGCCATCGCACTTGCAAAACGCTTAGGCGTTCCGCGCACGCGAATCGAGCGCCTTGTGAAATGTGAGACGCGCATGACGCCTGACACAGCTCTGCGCTTGTCTAAGGCTTTTGCGACGACGCCCGCCTATTGGATGAACATGCAGGTCAATCATGATTTAGTCGAGGTTCGTGAGACGACTGATGTGTCGGGTATCGAGCCGCTGATTGCTGCTTAAACTACAGGTAAAGGCTTTGTCACGGTATTGTCAGGTTATTTTCTAGGGGCGTGTTTCATCTTAGATGGCAACTCTATCCCATAACTGGAGAGGTCACAACATTCCATTCGGATTGCGCTATGCGGCGGAATTTTCGGAGTGTGTTTCGTGAGATTAAATGGCGGCGAGGATTAAAGGGCTTTGTCACGTTAACTCCCTCTTCCCCTCTTAATGCTAATTGACCAACATGAAAACATCAATATATTCTCGTTATCGTTTCCATTCTGATATTATTCGGCGGGCTGCATGGATGTATTTTAGGTTCAATCTAAGCTTTCGCGATGTGGAAGAGCTAATGGCTGAACGCGGTGTCGATATCTCCTATGAAACCATCCGTAGATGGGTCGAAAAGTTTGGAACCGTTTATGCCAAACGAATAAAATCACGGCGGAAACCCCCTCACCTGTCTGGCACCTGGATGAAGTCTATACCAAGATAAATGGAAAGATGGTTTATCTTTGGAGAGCCGTTGATGATGAAGGAACGGTTCTTGACGTTGTCGTTCAAAGACGGCGAAATACCAAAGCAGCCATACGCTTATTGCGGAAACTCCTCAGAAACCAAGGCATTAAACCCACTAGGATTGTGACGGATAAGCTTGGCTCTTATGGAGCTGCTCTCAAACTTATAGGGCTAGAAGACCTTCAAGACGCCGGAGGTAGAAAAAACAATCGCGCTGAATGCTCACACGTTCCAATTAGGCGAAGAGAACGAAAGGCGCAGAAGTTTAGATCCGTTCATAAAGCTCAAAAACTTCTCTCAGCCCACGGCCAAATCTACAATCTCTTCAATCACCGACGCCATCTTATCTCTAGAAACACACTGCGTAAATTCCGACATGAGGCTAAGACTGAATGGAATTTAGTCACGGCATCGGCGTGCGCATAAGGTGCTTGTCGGCGGGAAATCACGGTTAGTTCAGTTAATGTGACAAAGCCATTAAACTTACTTAAGCATTTTACACAAACCTATAATGGAACTTTCAAACCTCAGTTAGGTTTAAATTCGGCATTGCCGCTACGGGTATAATCGCACCAGGATGCATGATAACTTGGCTCGCTAATGCATTTCCTAAAATCGCGGCTTGGCGGAGAGATAAACCACGCGACATCGCCGCCATAAAAGCGCCATTAAAAGCATCCCCTGCTCCTGTCGTATCAATAGGGTTGTCTTGGGTATCCACAGGAATATCTTGCGGCGTATCTTTACCCTTTTCATAAATAATTGCCCCCCGCGGGCCGCATTTTAAAATAACGGTCTCAACGCCTATATCATGCCAATTTGCCACATGCTCATGCCCAGGTAATTGCCCAAACAGTAAGTTCTCATCATCTATTGTCGCAAGCATTATAGATACGTGCTTGGCAAATGCACGCATAGACTTTGCGGCCTCATTGTTGCTTTCCCAACCAGCGGGTCTGTAATTAGGGTCAAACAATACAAGCCCACCATTTTGGCGAACAATTTTTGCCAGTTCGATGATTTTTTTTCTGTTGTCATCATTGTAAATAGACAATGTAATGCCGCTAACAAAAAGTAAATCCGCGCTCTCACAAGACTTCATCACGTCTTGGCTATTGAGGAGGTTAAAGAAATTACGCGCAGCACTATTCTTACGCCAATAAAAGAACGACCGTTCGCCCCTATGGTCTGTTTGAATGGCATAAAGCCCGGGCATGCGTTCGGAATCTTTTAAAACATATTTAGTTTGGATACACTCACGTTCCCAGTCTGATAACAAACCAGATGAGTAAGGATCTGTACCTAACGCAGACACAAAAAAAGGGTTTAATCCCAAGCGAGCCATATAGACCGTGCTGTTAAGGACATCACCGCCATAAGACAAAGTCACACCCCCAGAGGGCAGATGTGATAACTCCAGCATGGCTTCCCCAAAGAGGATAATCTTCATATTTTTCACGTCTGTAAGGCGCGGATCAAATAAGGTGATCCGCAGAGTTATTACTTAGATTGTAGAGGTATCACTTATTCAAAGCCACGAAGTAATCGAAGATTTCTGGAACATTTCCTAGTCCCATGCCTCCTTCAACAGCTGCTTGCAAGCTTGCAGATGTTCCTTCCGCAATCAAAGTTTTTGAACCTAAATCCGATACCATTTGGACAAAATACCCTAAATCTTTATTGGCATTATTGATTGAAAACCCAAGATCGCTCACATTATCGACGGCATAGTTCTTACAGAATTTCATAAAGGGAGAATTAGACGGGCCTGCGGACATAATATCAAATAATTGCTGCCCATCCACACCTGCAAGTTTGGCAACAGCAAAGGCTTGTGACATGGCGCAAACGGATGTCATGCCCATAAAGTTATTGATGAGTTTTGTTGTGTGGCCTGCGCCAAGCGCGCCCAAATAGAAGACATTTTCGCCCTGCTCTTTGAGCATAGATTCATATGCATCAAAAGTTGCCTTATCACCCGCCGCCATAATATTGAGCAACCCATCTTTAGCATGAGCTGGCGTACGCCCCAGAGGTGCATCAATCATACCAACACCAATCTTAGCCAGATCAGCTCCAATTTTCTGCGTCGAGGCAGGTATAGATGTCCCAAAATCAATCAACACAGAGCCTTTTTTAAGACCAGATATTAAACCCTCATCTCCATAAACAATCTGCTCCACAACAGCGGAAGTTGTCAGACAAAGCTGTACGATATCACTTTTCTCTGCAAGATCTTTGGGCGACTTCGCCTCAACCGAATTACCGCGGTCTAATACGGTTTTTACAGCTTCTTTATTTAAGTCCATGACCACAATTTCGAAGCCCCGCTTTTGCAAGTTTTGAACCATATTGCCGCCCATAAGACCTAGTCCGATAAAGCCAATGACTGGTTTAGACATTATTCTGTCTCCCTATTTATATTTACATTCATGAGTTACTCAATTTACTTGTACGAGGTTTTAGAGGCTTAATATCTGTGCAGAATATCCAAACAGACAAAACGCTAAAGATTGCAAGACCAGCACCAACCGCGAATGCTGGCCCGTAGCTATTAACCGTTATAATTGGAATTAAAAAATTCAATCCCACAACCGCCAACTTCGCCGCCGTGCCTGCAAAACCTGCGAGTGAGGCAACGGATTTTCCGCTATAAAAATCACTCGGTAGAGTTTGGATATTCCCAATCGCTGTCTGAAATCCAAATAAAATTACAGCCATCAGCATGACCGCTAGCAGAGGCGTTGCTGCCTTCACTGTAGTCAGCAAGGCTACCAACATAATTAACCCGCCAAGACCAATAACAAATTTACGCGTTTTATTTACAGTCCAACCCGATTTAATTCGGTTGCGTGCCAGTAGGCCTCCAAACCATGCGCCAAACATCGCGCCGACATATGGAATCCACGCATATACCGCAATTTCAGCTACGCCAAAGCCATATGTTTCATTCAAATATAGTGGAAGCCAGCCCACAAAAAGCCACCAAATCGGGTCAATAAAAAATGAAGCTAGAATAACGCCCCAG
>JBDVGI010000286.1:0-14775 GCA_039962885.1 Litorimonas sp.
ATCTCCCTCCACTATGAATATTTCGGCCAAAGCAGGGTCGCGCTCTTGGCAATCAGCGAGCTTACCAGGCAGGCTCGCAATATCCAGCGCAGATTTACGCCGTGTTAAATCCCGGGCCTTACGCGCAGCTTCGCGGGCCGCGGCAGCTTCAGCGATTTTCGTCATAAGCATTTTGGCTTGGGTTGGGTTTTCCTCAAACCATTCACCTAGCGCCTCATTCATGGCACTTTCGACAACAGGGCGCACTTCGGATGAGACAAGCTTGTCTTTAGTTTGTGAGCTAAATTTCGGATCAGGGACTTTGACAGACAACACGCACGTAAGGCCCTCGCGCGCATCATCACCAGAAATTTGAACTTTCTCTTTTTTGGCCGCGCCAGATGTCGCCGCATATTTGTTGACAGTTCGTGTTAACGCACCGCGGAATCCCGCCAAATGCGTGCCCCCATCGCGCTGCGGAATATTATTTGTAAAACAACGCACATTTTCATGATAACCGTCATTCCACCATAAGGCCGCTTCAACTGTAATGCCGTCGACTTCGCGCAGTACAGAAATAGGCTTTTCAAGCAAACCTTCCTTATTTGAATCCAAGTGACGAACAAATGCTTCAATACCGCCTTCGTAGAAAAGCTCCGTGACGATGTCTTCTTCGGGGCGCTCATCGGTTAAGATTATCATGACACCAGAATTTAGAAAAGCTAACTCACGCAACCGGCGCTCGAGTGTTGCACGATCAAATTCGACCATAGTGAACGTCTCTTCACTTGGTAGAAACCGAACCCGCGTCCCTGTGAGGGTTTTAACACTCCCGTCACGGCGATGGTCTTGCGGGGCATCTCCGACGATTTTAAGTGGTGCAACAGAATCGCCATGACGAAACTCCATGTAATGCTCTTTGCCGTCGCGCCAGATTGTAAGTTGTAAAGAGACCGACAAAGCATTGACCACAGACACGCCAACGCCGTGCAAACCGCCTGAAACTTTATAGGAATTTTGGTCAAACTTACCGCCCGCATGAAGCTGCGTCATAATCACTTCGGCGGCGCTCATACCTTCTTCTTCATGGATCGCTACAGGAATACCGCGGCCATTATCACGCACAGAACATGACCCGTCCGTATGTAAGATAACCTCTACGCGGTCAGCATGTCCTGCCAAGCTCTCATCAATCGAATTGTCGACAACCTCATAGACCATGTGATGCAGGCCAGAGCCATCATCTGTATCGCCAATATACATGCCCGGTCGTTTCCGAACCGCGTCTAGCCCCTTAAGAACTTTGATACTATCAGCACCATATTCAGCTGGCGGATTTTCAGGGGGTAAGGTGTCTTCGGACATGCAAATCTTCGCTTTCTCGAATCATGACAAGATTACAAGAAAACTATAGGATTATATATAGAAAGACTAGGAAAAATCCGCAGCGTTAGAGCGGCCTAGCAATTGACGGTTTACCAAAAAAAAGGTGCCAAAAGCACCCTCAATCACAATTTTATAAATTTTACACTCAGCTCTAAAGTTTTTTAAATAAAAGCGTCATACGATTAGTCTCTCCAATCGCTTCATATTTGGCTTTAAGCTCTGGATCTTTTTGGCTTGTACTCAGATTTGGAGGAAGACGCCAAACAATCTCGTCATTATTGGGTTGGTCTTTGGGGTTAGCGTTAATATCGCTCGACTTAATCAGCTCAAAACCATTAGCTTTCATGACTTCAACCAAAGCAGATTTCTTTAAGTATCCATTACCGCCAATTGTCGCTTCAGCGCTATTGCTCTCTGGGGCTTGATGCTGCACCACGCCAATCAGACCGCCGGGCTTCAACAAGGCACGTGCATCGCTAAGCGCGCTACTTAAGTAACCGCTTTTCTCTTCAAAGCGCGATAGATTATGCATAGCGCGAATAAACAAGACGGCATCCGCAGTCCCTTCAACTGAAACGGCAATCCGTTCAAAGGTATAAGCGCTAATCTTGGCTTTACTGCCACCGCGCCAGTCTTGAGCGTCCCGCGTCCATGTTTGCGGCCATGTCTTTTTCGCTTCCAAAAACTCTTCATCTGCAAAGCCGCCAAATTCAGGCCACATCTGCAAGGCGTAATCCATCCCAATCAAATGACCGTCATCGCCTAAATGCGGCAAGAGAATTTTGGAATACCAACCCCCGCCCGGCAAAACTTCAACGACTGTCATACCGGGTTCAATACCAAAAAACTCAAGCGTTTCTTTCGGGTTGCGGTAGGTGTATCGCGCTTTCATTTCATCACTTTGCGCAGCTAAAATTTCATCAAGACTGGCCGTTGCAACCGCCTTAGATTTTACACTTTGACCTGTTTCTACGGCAGCTTCCACCGCTCCAACTCCAGCGCTTGCAACTTCCTCGCTCCCGCCGCAAGCCGTGAGTGTTATCGCAGCAAACCCTGCGAGTAAAAGAGATTTAAAACCCATCATATCCTCCTAAAACGGTTTATATATATTCTTTGAGACCCGTTTAATACGTCAAGCGTATCTGCTAATTACACCTGATATTATACACGTTTTTCGTGAAACTGGCCATATTTGCGATACTTCGCCAAATATCTTGGAAGAACCGCCTCAAGTGTTTCAGGTGTAATTCCGATATCGGTAAATGTTAGCGCGTCTTGCGCGACAACATTATCAACTTTGAGGTTTTTAACTTGGTCGCGCGTCAAAAACGGGGCAACGAATGGAAGCTTTCCAGACATATCCCCTGCAATGCCCATCAAATTGGCGGCAAACCACGGCACAGGTAAAAGCAGGCGTTTTTTGTCAATGACCCCTAACATAAGCTGCATCAATTCCTTAAAGCTATATTCGCGCGGCCCGCCAAGTTCGTAGGTTTTGCCATCTGTCCCGTTCGAAACTGTCTTGGCGATCGCTTGCGCGACATCTGCGACATAGACAGGTTGAAATTTGGTCTCCCCGCCGCCAAACAACGGTAGCGCGGGCGCAAAACTGCTCATTGCAGCAAAGCGATTGAAAAATGCATCCTCTTGGCCAAAAATCACTGAAGGACGAAAAATGCTTGCGTTTGGGATGGCATCCCGAATACGCGCTTCGCCGAGTCCTTTTGTACGAGAATATTCACTGTCTGACTCTGGGTTTGCCCCAATAGAAGACACATGCGCAAAATTGGTAATGCCCTTCGCAGCAGCGATTTTCGCGAGCTTATCAGCACCTTCAACATGTAAGGCTTCAAAGGTTTGCTCGCCTGTTTCATATAAAAGCGCGACCAAATTCACAACCGCGTCCGCCCCTTGCATGGCCGCTTCAATAGAGTTTTCATAGCGCAGGTTAGCTTGCATAAGCTGGACTTGCCCAACGCCGCCAATAACTTTTAAGTCTTGTGATGTATGCGGACGGCGTAACGCGACACGCACGCGCCATCCATCTGCGACAAGTGCGCGAACAACATAGCGGCCTAAAAATCCGGAGCCGCCGAAAACTGTGACTAACTTATTTTGCATGAGAAACCTGTTATAATTTTACGTCGGATATTTAGCGCGGCCAACACCGCCTGTCTATGCTTATAAAGTCGGCTTATGCGATTTCGTGCAACAAAGCTTCACTGGCTGCCTCAATCAAATCTAGGACATGTTCAAACCCATTAGCTCCGCCATAATAAGGATCAGGCACATCTTCTAGGGCATTATCAGGAATTAACGCCAAAAACTTTCGAATTTTAAACCGATATTGCGCAGGGCAGCGCGCTATGAGATCGTCATAATTATGACTATCCATAGCTAATATATGATCAAATATAACAAAATCATCATTGCGCACAGCCCGCGCACTTTGTCCTTTAAAATTATAACCGCGCACTTCCCCTGCGGCCTGCGCTCTTGGGTCAGGCGGTTCACCTTCATGCCAGCCGCCTGTGCCAGCACTGTCAATATGAGCTTCAAACCCCATCATACGAGCTTTGTAGCGCAAGACAGCTTCTGCACTAGGAGAGCGGCAAATATTTCCTAAACATACAAAAAGAATAGATGTCACAACCGTATCTCAAATGGGGTAATGGAAAGCCCTCTCTTACTCTAACTTACTCTAAGGTTTCAGATCTAAGCTTTCGGGCATCGCTTGCGCGCAGCGCCGCCATCCCCGCGTGCAAGCATGTCGATATTCTCAAGCGAGACGGCAATATTCGCTGCCCAATCACAGTGAATCTCTTTAGCTTCCCAGAGGCTTTCCGATGCCATGGCGCCCGTATCAGGATTAACAAATATCACAAAGGGTGACCAAACACGGTGCCAGCCACGAGCTTGCGCCATTTGTGTCACGCCAAGCTCATCCGCTAACTTTAGGCCGTGATCTGAGCGCGCGTGCAAGCGAAGCGTTAGCAGCTCAAACGGGGCCTCCACTTTGGCTTCGTTTGAAAAATATTGCGTCACCTGCTCTGATGTAAGCGGAGCAGACGGATTGTGAATTTCGGCCTCTAGAACTTTACAATAAGGGCACTTGTTAAAGCCAAATGTCACCATAAGCGGACGGCCCTGAGACTTTGCCTTCGCCAAAGCCGCGTCATATAATTGGCGGCTATCGCGGCAAGCATGATACCGAACCACGCGTACGGCTTCTTCGCGGCAATTCGGAATCAGTGCAAAATTTGTATAATTCACAACGGGCTTAAACACACTTTGCGCAGCAATGTCAGCTTTGGAACTCGCCTGATCTGCTTGACCCGAACATGCACTCACAACCAAACCCGCCATTAATAAAATTGCAAATCTAAAATACCGGAACATGGCGAGCCTTATACATAACTTATAGAATCAGAAATCTCTTAGAATTAAGACTGCCCTCTTGCAAGTCATGTAGCAGACCGCATAAGACAAATATATGTTACTGCGTATTTATATTGATGCAGATGCCTGCCCCGTACGCGAAGAAACCTATAAAGTTGCGCGCAGACACAATGTCCCTGTCACAGTCGTGAGCAATAGCTTTTTGCGTGTCCCGCGTGAGCCTTTGATAAATTTCATCGCCGTATCTGATAATTTTGATGCCGCCGATGATTATATCGCGCAGCGAGCTGATGAAAATACGGTCGTGATTACATCCGATATTTTACTCGCAGAGCGTTGTCTTAACACGGGCGCGTCTGTTTTAGCCCCCACAGGCAAACCCTTTACCAAAGACAGCATTGGCGGGGCTATTGCCACGCGCGCCATTATGGCCGACTTACGCGCAGGCGCACAGACGCCCAATATTGGAGGCCCCGCACCCTTTACGCATAAAGACCGGTCTAAGTTTCTTGAAATCCTCCATTTAACCCTTGAGCAGTTAAAGCGCAGGTAAGCCTGCCATCATTAAGCGTCCCGGCCATATCTAGCATATTGACACACGCCGCGCGCAGCCTATGTTGCCCGCGATTTTAAACTTGCCTTTCCCCACATGAAAAGGATGCCTACCATGAATACAGCTCAACTTGAAACCGCCATCGAAGCCGCATGGGACGCGCGCGCCTCGCTCTCGCCGCAAACAACAGGCGAGTCGCGCGAAGCTATTGAAGCGGCCATTTTGGGTCTCGATAGCGGGGAACTGCGTGTCGCCAGCAAAGACAGCGGACAGTGGGTTGTTAATCAATGGCTGAAAAAAGCCGTCTTACTTGGGTTTCGCCTTGAAGCCAACCAACTCATGAGCGGCGGCCCAGCAGGGGGTCAATGGTGGGATAAGGTTCCGTCAAAATTTCAAGGGTGGGGCGAAGCTGAATTTACACAAGCTGGATTTCGCGCCGTGCCGCCTGCCGCCGTACGCCGCGGGGCTTATATCGCGCCAAATGCCGTGCTTATGCCTAGCTATGTCAATGTCGGCGCTTATGTTGATGAAGGCACAATGATTGACACTTGGGCCTCTGTTGGGTCTTGCGCTCAAGTCGGGAAGAACTGCCATATCAGCGCAGGAACAGGTATTGGCGGAGTGCTTGAACCTTTGCAAGCTAACCCAACAATAATCGAAGATAATTGCTTTATCGGCGCGCGCTCCGAAGTGGTTGAGGGCGTTATTGTCCGCGAAGGCGCTGTATTGGCCATGGGTGTATTCATCAGTCAATCGACCAAAATTTATAACCGCGCAACAGGCGAGATTAGCTTCGGCGAGGTCCCTGCCTTTTCCGTTGTTGTGCCTGGAACGCTACCTGCCAAAGACGGATCGCATAGTCTTGATTGCGCCGTTATCGTTAAAACGGTCGACGCGCAAACTCGTAGCAAAACGGGTGTGAACGAATTGCTTCGCGATTAAATTTTCCGAAATATCAAATGATAAAAGCGTGCATCACCAATGCACGCTTTTTTATAGAATTAAGACTGCGGATTAATGCGCATGTTTACCTTTGGCCTTAAAGGCATCGACGGCCTCCATGCCTGACGTTTCAGAGTTTCCGCGAATTTCAGCCTCTTTCTGTGCCCATAGGCGTTTTTGGTAACGATTGGACAAAATATCCGTAATAACCAGCACTCCGATAACTAGGTAAAAGCTCGATTTACTCATCGCATCAATCGAGAAACCAGCGAGTTTCAGATGCGCCAAATGCGCGCCTTCTGTCACGAGCAACACGCCAACGAGGAACAAAATAAACAAGCCCAAGACTTGATACATGCGATTTTTCTTCAGGAAGTCTGTCACTCTATCGGCTAGTAAAATCATTGCCAAACCAGAGAGCAATATCGCGATGACCATCAGCGGTACTTGGTACGTCACAGCGCCATCCGCACTTTTTTCACTTGCGATGGCCATGGCTGACAAAATGGAATCCACAGAAAAAACAAGATTCATGAGAACAATTAACGTAATTGCGCCTTTCACAGACCGCGCCCCGCCGCCCTCAGAATGCTCAATATGATCCACTTGCAGCAAATGATGAATTTCCTTAATCGCTGTATAGATAATAAAGCCGCCGCCAAGCAGGGTAATGAGCGCTTGGGCGGTAAATTCGCCTTCGACAATCTTCGTTAAATGGATGCCAAAGAGCGGTTCTGACAACAGACTAAACAAATTAACAATCAAAAACAGTAATATAACCCGCAAAACAACAGCGATGCCAATGCCCCATTTGCGGACTTTTTTAGCGTCTTTTGGATCCCCAACTTTATTACTCTCAATCGCTATATAAAGCAGGTTATCAAACCCCAAAACCGCTTGAAGCAATACAAGCATAAGCAGTGTAAATAAGCTTTGTAGCGTCAATAATTCGGCCATTTATCTAATCCCTTTGCATAATTTTCGTACGAATCTTAAATCCAAGCGTCGCACAATCTGTCTAGCCTTGCAAAGCGAGGCTGAAAAGACAAATTTTTCGACACACCAAACTATCGCGATAAATATTATAAAAATATAAAGGTTTTATAGATGAACCTTGTGCAACAGCCCCGTTAATGGCAGGTTCAGGGCCTATACTATAGGAACACATATGAAACGAAATTTACATATAGCACTTATCAGTGCGGTTTTCGCGTCACTCCCCGCTATAAGTGGGTGCACACCAACAGTGAAAATCGAGCCTTCAGATAAGCCGATCATTATCGCGCTTAATGTGAAAATCGATCAAGAAGTTCGTGTAAGGCTAGATAAGGCCGCCGAAGAATTAATCGCCAATAACCCCGACTTATTTTAAATAAGTGCTATCGGAGATAACATGATGAAAAAGATAATTATAGGCGCTCTAACAGCTGTTGCATTACTTGGCGGCACATCCGCCGTTCTAACACTGTCCGGCGAGAATGCGGCCCATGCGCAATCTGCAAAAAGCCTTGTTGACACTGCAAAATCACGCGGTGAAGTCGGTGAACAAATTGACGGCTATCTTGGTATAGTATCAGGGAAGTCTCCGTCCGCCGCCGTCCGCAGCGCCGTGCAGGAAATTAATATTGGCCGCAAAAGTGTTTACACCAACCGCGCCCGCAAAGAGAATGTAACCGTTGAAGCCATTGCAGCCTCTATCGGGGTCAAGCAATTACAAAAGGCTCGCTCTGGCGAAACCGTCCGTGATGCGTCCGGTCAATGGAAAAAGAAATAAACCGCGTTTAAACTCACGCCTAATATTGAAAAATGAACGGCCCTATCATCCTTGGTGGGGCCTTTTTATTGACACCTTTGTGTGTTGCGCTTTACAGGCAAACCCCCTTATAGCCTATGTATGAATTTGCTTAATTTTGTTTGAGACTAATCCACACTACACATACACAAATAGGGACGCATAAACCATGAGCGCAACAATCACCAAACTCACGCCATCTTCGTTGTCAGCTTTGTTATGCGCGCGAATTTGTCACGACCTGATTAGTCCTGTTGGTGCGCTCTCTACTGCTATTGAAATTTTGGATGATGAATCCAATTCTGACATGCATGATGACGCGCTTAATTTGGTACGAAACTCTTCAAAACAAGCCAATGCAAAGCTGAAATTTTTGCGTCTTGCATTTGGCGCAGGCGGGTCAGCCCCAGGCATTATCAGCGTTAAAGAAATACAAACTTTATCACAAGACATGTTCGCTCAGGGCAAGGCCAGCCTATTATGGCAAATATCAGATGTTGGCATAGACAAAAGCCAAGCACGGCTTCTATTGAATATGATTATGATTGGCATGCAGGCGGTTCCTCGCGGGGGTGAGGTGGTTATCTCTCAAGCCAATAGGTCTGACGGCGCAACTGAACTGACCATCGCAGCGACAGGACCTCGCGCACGTCTTGAACTCGCCGTTGAACGCACATTAATTGGTAAGGCCCCTGAAGACGGGTTTGATGGCCGTTCTATTCAACCATTTTATACAGGGATGATGGCGCGCGAGATTGGCGGTAATGTCAGCGCGGTTTTAGATAATGAAACCGTGACAGTGACAGCCTTATTACCCCAACCCGCCCCCGCAAGTGCAAACCAAAGCGCATAAAGCCTCGCCAAACTGCACATATTTGCATGTAAAAATATTACAAAACATCGGACTAAAACCCTTAAATTTTATCGCATATTAACCCTTTCAGGTCAGTGTCCTTCATAATTAGAACGACACGAATCACGACCTGGAATGTTGCATGGGTGACAACCTTTATATAGCGCGGACGTTTTCCAACGCAGCTTTAGCGGATCTTTCCGCTATTACAGCTATGGAACATGACCGCTCGACCTATATAACTCAAATCAGTGCACGACTTGCGACATTGCAAAGCGGCGCTAAACGCTTACGCGCGCGCGCCATTTACCAAAGCGCGCAAACCGTCATTGAAGGCTTAAACCCAAACTCAACCTCTCAAAACACTTTCAAGGCGCGGCTCTTTGCTTTGACACGTCTGGTACATCAATATGTAGACGGATTAACGGAAGTCGAAAATGACAATATCCAAAATGCTTTGTCGCAAGATCAAGAGGCGCCATTAACGCAGCAAAAGGACTTAAGTGTCGAACGCAATGCCGATGAAGATACTGTTATTGAAGCCCAGATTACTGCAGGCCAAACTGCTGAGCATCAGACTGCTGCAGTTCAGGCGGCAGATCGCAAAGACACGCATAATGCCGCGCAAACAACTCTAACAAGCCTTATGCCGCTTGCGCGCGAAATTGAAGCTCCGTCCTTGCAGCGCCTTATCGATTATACTTCGGATCCGATATCTGACACAGACACTGCGCCATATGCTGACACAGCGGCCCAGTCCATCGTCATAGAAAAGCCCGCTACGATTCTGACGTCCAGCGCGACCCTAACATCAGAGCCACAAGTTCCGCTAGAATATATATTACGTGATGCCATTCAAGACGCACTGTCTATTGCCCGTATCAACGCAAAAACGATCAGCATCTCCTATGATGTCGGTCAACATCACATTGAAGCGCACGACGCCAATGCCTTAGAGGTTCGGCTCTGTAGCGGGTTGCGCGCGCTGATTATGCAAAGCTTGCCGCAGACGGGCATAGGTCACATTGATATAAATCTACGCGGCAGTGATATGGTGATTTCTAGTCCTCATAAACAACCCCGCTTATTGCCAAAAGATATAAGTGGTCAAGACAGTAGCAATGGCTGTGAACTTACGCTTCCTTTAATCGGCAAAACACCTGTTAAATCTCCAATCCCGCAAGATCATGATGATATAGCTACGCAAACATCAACGACTACTCGTCCCATGATCACAGCGCAAACAGAACAACAGCTTCGACGGCAACTCAACACATTGCTGGATATGCCCGAGAGTTTAAGCCCGCCCTCGCCTGATTTACACATGGAAGACAATATAATTGTTATGTCTGTTGAAGCCGAAAAAAAACGACAAGACGCCAAGTCAAATAAAACTGACATAGAGGTTGGTCGATGAAAACCTGCCTGATTATAGATGATAGTCGTATGATTCGCCGTATCGCTGGGCGTATTATCAAAGACCTCGGTTTTGACACGGATGAGGCTGCCACAAGTCAAGATGCCTTGGAAAAATGCCAGATAGAAATGCCTGATGTGATTTTAGTCGATTGGAACATGCCCGTTATGGATGGCTACGACTTCTTAAAAGCTCTCCGATCACAAAAAAATGGTGACACTCCGACTGTATTATTTTGCACATCAGAACGGGATGTTTCACGCATCATGGACGCGCTTTCGGCAGGCGCAGATGAGTACATCATGAAACCCTTTGATTCCGACATTATAGAAAGCAAGTTTCACCTAGCAGGCCTAATTTAAAATGCATCACGGCTTGACACTTGCGCCTTCTTATTACGAAGCCCTTAAACGGCTGACCTTAGAGCTTGCAGGTGTGAAACTTGGAACTGACCACGCATTTCTAGTTGAGACACGCCTAGCCACTTTGGCACAGCGCGAAGGTTTTTCTGATCTCAACACCATGATAAAAGAATTGTTCAACACAGGCCAAACGCGGCTTGCTATTCGCGTTGTATCTAGCCTTGTAGAGCGTGATACACATTTTTATCGTGACCAAAAGAGTTTTAAGTTATTAAAATCTCATGTTCTGCCGCATTTACATCGCATCCATAAAGGCGGGAAAATTCGCATTCTTTCCTTCGGGTGTATGAGCGGGCAAGAAGCTTATGGCATTGCCATGACGGTTGACCGCATGAAAGATCAACTTAAAGGCTTGCAAATTGACATTGTTGGGGTGGATTATCCAAGCCAAGCTCTAGAGCGCGCACAGGCGGGCCGTTATACACATTTCGAAGTACAGCGCGGCTTACCTATAAGAGATCTCATCGAATATTTTGATCGCGATAAAGAAGATTGGATTATCAAACCCTCGATACGCAAAAAGGTAACCTTTAAAGAGGCCCATCTGCTGTCTAATTTAAATGAGCTTGAAGATTTTCATGTCATTCTGTTTCGCGGCAATCTAACCCATTATACAGGGTCGGCTCAAGTTCGTGTTCTGCGCGGATTATCGACACGAGTTAAAGCCTTCGGATACCTTATTTTAGGTACAGGTGAGACATTGGAGCATATTAATTACGGGTTTAATACCGTTGCACGCGCGCCTGGCCTCTACCGCAAGCGCGAAGACCCACCCGAAGAAATTATCGAAGACCCAACAATTAAAAAGCCGACCGATAAAAAAACTTTTGAGCAAACTAAGCGGCGTAAACGCAAAATGATAGGTAAATAAAGCCTCTTTAGCACGCGCCTATAAAAGCCTGCTATTGCCCTGCAATTTAGCCCGCGCTTTATCTTAACCGTTGACCTCTTATCTCGAGCGCGTAAAAGCTGCATTTCAATACCTGTTGGAAAGTTAAGAGCATGAACGACATCACAGCCATTTCTGAAAAATTCGCGGCGCAGATTGCGGCGGCGGATGATCTGCGCGCGCTTGATGATATTCGTGTCGCCGCTTTGGGTAAAAAGGGCGAAGTTTCAATGATGATGCGCGGACTTGGAAAAATGAGCGTAGACGAGAAAAAAGTCATGGGACCTGCGCTTAATGGTCTGAAAACAGAGCTTGCCGCTCTGATAGATACCAAGAAATCTGCGCTCGAAAATGCACAACTTGACGCCGTGCTACAAAGCGAGACTATTGATATGTCCCTGCCCGTTGGCGCGCCCTCTGGCACATTACATCCCGTGGCGCAGGTCATGGAAGAAATGGCCGTTATTTTCTCTGATATGGGTTTTTCCATCGCCGAAGGGCCAGACATCGAAGACGACTTTCATAACTTCACCGCGCTCAATTTCCCCAAGGGGCATCCCGCGCGCGACATGCATGATACGTTTTTTATGACGGCTGATTCAGACGGCGAGCAAAAAGTTCTGCGCACCCACACATCGCCCGTACAAATCCGTACGATGATAAACGAAAAACCGCCCATCCGCATCATCGCGCCTGGGCGCACTTACCGCTGTGATAGTGACCAAACACACACGCCGATGTTCCATCAGGTCGAAGGGCTTGTCATCGACAAAGACATACATATGGGCCACCTTAAAGGCGTGTTGATGGATTTCGTCAGCGCGTTTTTCGAAACAGATGTAGACGTGCAATTTCGCCCGCATCACTTCCCTTTCACGGAACCTTCCGCCGAAATGGATGTTCGCTATGAGCGTGTGGGCAGCGCGATTAAAATTGGCCAAGGCGAAAAATGGATGGAGATTTTGGGCTGCGGCATGGTACACCCCAATGTGCTGCGCGCCTGCGGACTAGATCCAGATGAGTATCAAGGCTTTGCCTTTGGTATGGGCGTAGATAGATTAGCTATGCTAAAATACGGCATGCCAGACCTGCGCGATATGTTCGCAGGGGACACAAGATGGCTCGGTCATTACGGTTTTAACCCGCTCCTTCAAGCGAACCTTGCGACGGGGCTTTCATAATGCCAATTCCTACAGGTTCATCCACTAACGCTGCTAAACCCGCCAATGCTTTATTAAAACGGATTGATATAGGACTAACAACAGGTATCCTTGCTGTCTGTATTGCTTTCTTATCTTTACTTGTTGCGCGTTCTCAAACGAAGATGGCTTTAGACGCACAGAAAGCAAGCGTATTGCCTATTATTGATATTGATATGGGGTATGAAAATATTGGCGACCGTAGCAATGCGGAATTTGTCGTGCGCCTTAATAATGTTGGGGCTGGCATTGCCCATATTCAGCGCGTCACGCCGACGAAAAATGGGGAGCCCATTGCAACCATTGCAGAGTTTGATAGCACTATCATGAACCCTCGTATGCGCGGCAATGTCGGTTACCCAAAAGTGGCCCCCGCAGCAGGCTTCCTAGCCGCTGGCAAAAGCATTGAACCTCGTGTTTACCGCATGGGTGCAGCAGGGTCTGAACTCGGTGCCTATTTGCGGGGTAATTTCGGCGTTCCGCTTGACGGACTCGATATGGACGTCTGTTACTGCTCTGTTTTTGAGGATTGTTGGACGGTCAAATATCTCGACCGCAAGCTCCCTGACCCTGTGAAAACATGTGGCATTAGCGGCGCACCAAAAGACATGTTCCAAACCTATATTGACCAAACAGCCGCCAAACGGTTGGAGAAATAAGACAATGAAATTCACACTATCATGGCTAAAGCAGCATCTTGAAACGGATGCAACGGTTGACCAAATTGTCGAGGCAATGACGCTTGCAGGTCTCGAGGTTGAAGGCGTGGAAAATCCTGCCGAGAAACTTGGTGCATTTAAAATCGCCCATGTCACCCATGCTAGTAAACATCCTGACGCGGATAAACTGACCGTCTGCACCGTCGAGACCCATGAAGGCACGCGGCAAATCGTCTGCGGCGCGCCCAATGCGCGCGCGGGTATCGCTGTCGCCTATGCAGGGCTTGGCGCTTATATTCCGGGGCTAGATCTTGCACTCGATAAAAAACCACGCAAAATTCGCGGCGTTGAAAGCTACGGCATGATGTGCTCCACCAAAGAGCTAGAGCTGGGCGAAGATCATGACGGAATTTTAGAACTAGACCAAAGCCAATACAGCATCGGACAACCCATCGCCGACGCGTTGGGTTTGAATGACCCTGTCATTGATTTCGAGGTCACGCCGAACCGTCCTGATTGGCTTGGTGTCGATAATATCGCGCGCGATTTGGCCGCTGTCGGACTTGGCAAAATCATCACCAAAGAGATCGCGCCCGTAACTGGCAACTTCCCCTGCCCCGTGAAAGTCAGCATAGACGCGCCGCAAGCTTGCCCCGTCTTTGCAGGCCGTGTTATACGCGGCGTGAAAAATGGCCCTTCGCCCAAATGGTTACAAGATCAATTAAAAGCCATTGGCCTACGCCCGATTTCGGCCCTTGTCGATATTACAAATTTCATCACCTATGACCGCGCGCGGCCTTTGCATTTTTATGATGTCGCCAAGCTGAAAGGCGACATTACAGTGCGTATGGGTGAAGGTTCTGGTCCACAAATAATGACGCCTAAAGAATTTTCGGATGAGTACCTAGCAAAAACTGATGACTTCAAAGCCTTAGACGATAAATTTTATCGCGCTACTTCAGGTGATGTAGTTATTGCAGACGATAGCGGCATCCTCGGTCTTGGTGGAATCGTTGGCGGCACGTCAACAGGCTGCGACGAAGACACAACAGATATTTTCATCGAGAGCGCTTATTTCGACCCGCTCACCATTCGCCGTAGCGCCAAACGCCTCGGCGTCAATTCCGATGCGAAATACCGATTTGAACGCGGCGTGGATACCGGTTTTGTGGCAGGCGGGTGTGATATGGCCACGCAAATGGTTTTGGAAATATGCGGCGGAGAGGCTAGCGACATGATTATCGCAGGCGAACTACCCGCTCTGCCCCCTGCCATTGATTTTGAT
>JBDVGI010000287.1:0-4241 GCA_039962885.1 Litorimonas sp.
TTTACTCAGAGACGTGAGTGAGCCACTTTCACCGTCCAAAACGCCCCGTAAAGTGCGTGTCGTCAACGGCAAATCTGATGTCATAAGTGTTACAATTCCTTGAATCGCCGCATCTGCATCATTTAGCAAGACTGGTAAATAATTCGCAGCGTCAGCAAATCCGTCATTGCGTAACAAACCTTCAACAGAATCGAGCGTACTCGTCATCTTCGCTACCAGCGATTCAAGAGGTAGCTCTTCAAAAGCTCCGAGAAGTTCGCCTAGGCCTGAATCTATAGTTGGCATTTCGGGGTAAGGATCTTTCCCATCTCCTAGCTGCCGAATGGGTTTGTCTGGATGAAAGTCCAGAGACACATAAAGTTGGCCCGTCAGAAAGCTTTGAGACTTCAACGAAGCTCTCATGCCCCGGTTTACAAGGGGTTGAAACAAAGTGTATTCCCCGTCGGCCACACTGGCATTACGCAAGGTTTCCGGGTAAAATTCTAATTCTAAACGCGGAATAACATCCGCTGTTTTTGGATCATAAACCCCTTCAATCGCAGTGACCTGTCCCATTTCAATACCGCGGAATTTTATCGGTGCACCCACATCAAGCCCCGTAACGGATTGTTCAAAATAGGCCACAAAGTTCCTCTTGGTTTTAAAAGCATCACGGCTAGCAAACAAAACTAAAGCCAGACCTCCTAAAACTTGGGCTCCTAATACAAAAGCTCCTATGGCTACAGTACTTGAACGTTTCATACTTCGGCCCCTTTATGTTGTTTGGTTGCACCGCGGTTTAAAAATTCTGAAATCTTCTGCGTTGGAGGGGACTCGACAAGATCTTTAAGAGTTCCCAACGCCGTCTGGGTCTTCGCATCAGCATCTACAAAAACAGCACGATCGCCAATACTAAACAGACTTGCAAGTTCATGGGTGACAACAACAATGGTTGTTCCCAAGCTATCTCTGAGTTCCAAGATAAGTTCATCCAAACGGTGAGAGCTTATCGGGTCCAATCCAGCAGATGGTTCGTCGAAAAATAAAATATCTGGATCGAGTGACATCGCTCTCGCTAGTCCTGCGCGCTTTTTCATACCGCCTGAAATTTCCGATGGATAAAAACCTTCAAAACCAGAAAGTCCGACGAGAGAGAGTTTGAACGCAACAATGTCGGCTATATCCGAGTCAGAATACTGCGTATAAGTTTTGAGCGGAAGCGCAACATTTTCGGCAACTGTCATTGAACTCCATAAGGCCCCGCTTTGATAAAGCACACCAAAGGAGCGCATAAGCGCCAATCTCTCCTCTTCATCACCGCTCCACAAGCTTCTACCACCAAATGTAATCGCGCCTTTAGAGGGTTGATTCAAACCAATCATGTTCTTGAGCAGAGTACTTTTTCCGCTCCCGCTATCGCCCATTATGATAAATATTTCGCCCTTGTTAATATCGAAGTTTAGCCCTTCCTGCACGACGTATGACCCATAGGCCATGGTAACGTTTTTGACTGATATTGCTGGGTTATTTGATGTCATAATCATATTCCCAACCAACTCGCAAGCACAGCGAAAACCGCGGTTGCAATGATAATAGCCAATATTCCGTTCACAACGGCCCGTGTTGCTGCATCGCCAACCGCCGATGCACTGCGCCCGCTTGACATACCTTCGCGGCATCCCGTTATTGCGACCAAAACACCAAAGATGCTGCCTTTAAATATACCTAAGCTAATATCCGCAAGCGTGATGGCTCTTTGGCTTTGAATAATGTATTCAAGCGACCCCAGATCAAGAACAGTAACCCCGATCAGGTACCCTCCAAACATACCAATCGCGTCTCCGTACAGCACCAGAAGCGGCGTCATCAGCGCTAAAGCTAGCATTCTAGGTAAAACCAGAAAATCCATAGGCGAGAAGCCAAAGGTGGTAAGGGCATCAATTTCTTCATTGACCTGCATCGTCCCTAACTGTGCAGCATAGGCCGCGCCAGTTCGGCCCGCTAAAACAATAGCTGTCATCATGGGCGCAATTTCTCGTGTATGTCCAAGCGCGACAAGGTTTGCAACGAAGATTTCTGCGCCAAATAGCTGCAATTGCACCGCACCCATAAAGGCCAAAATAACTCCCAAAAGTAGGTTTACAATACCAACGATAATCAAGGCGTCAGGGCCAGCAGCTTTTACAAAACCTTTAAAGTCACTTCCTTGAAAGGTCGCTTTGCCGCCGATAAGCCGAAAAAGTGCGCCCGTCACCTCTATAATAAACAAGGCAAGAGACACAAACCCTGCAAAAAAATTGAGGGTCATAGTTCCAACTGTAAAGAACGGTTGGAATTTAACAGCTTCGGTTTTTTTAGGTTCAAGAGATGAAATTGGGTCTTTGGACAGCGAGAGGATTTTCACAGCCCCCTCTGGTAATTTTGAGACATCGACGTCTGCACCAGCTTGTTTCGCTTGGGTTATAAACCGTCTTAGTATCGCTAACGTCAGGCTATTCCATTGCTGCCCTTCTGCAAGCTCAAGGGACACATGCTGAACATCACCCGATTTCATCATCGCGGCGGCTGTATGGCGAAATTCCCCAATTTCTGATTGGGTCGCTTCCTCTATATTAGGAAGCTGTAATCGCAATGTACCATTGTTTATTTGCATTATCATCTATCTCACATCAATTAGACCCAATCTTGAAATCTAATAACTTACCCTCATATTTATCTGATTCGTGGCAATAGAATAAATTCCATTCGTTTACTTTTAGATAAAGCTTACAAATCTACATAAAGTCATCAATGTCCTTACGCGCCGACCATCGCGCACGAGGTCAGGGCTTCACTAAAGCTCTTTATAATTTGGTTCGTACATCATCTCCTGAATATGAGCTTGAATATCTTCAGGTTCACCTGATTGAGCCATTCCTGTTTCGTAGGCTGTCTTTGCAACGGCGATCGCAATGTTAAGAGAAACCTCCCTAATGTCAGACAATGGAGGGTATAGCGTCCCTGCATCAAGGCTTTCTTGGCTCACTTGTTGGGCCAAAGCCTTCGCTGCGGCCAGAAACATAGCATCGTTAATATTTTTGGCTTGGCAAGCAATCGCGCCTAAACCAATACCAGGAAACACGTAGGCATTATTACCTTGCCCAGGTTGATGTGTCTTACCATCAAGAACAACTGCATCAAAAGGGCTCCCGCTTGTGAAAATTGCTTTTCCCTTGCTCCATTGATATGCCTGCTTGGCCGTGCATTCCGCGCGCGAAGTCGGGTTTGATAGCGCAAATATAGCGGGGCGTTCATTGATTTTCGACATAGTTTCGATCACCTCTTGGGTAAATGTTCCCGGCGCCCCAGTTGCACCGATAAGAACATGAGGCTTAATCGCTTCAATCGCTTCAACAAACCCAAGCTGCTCATAATCATGAGCATAAGGAATATTATGGCTCATAAGGTCGTCTCGGTCTTTCACAATAATGCCGTGCTGATCGACAAACCAAAGACGTTTAACGGCCTCGGCTTTGCTCAAACCTTGCTCCATGAAAGCAGCCACCATTAAGTCGCCAATACCCGTTGCGGCAGAGCCTGCACCCAAAAACATAATACGCATATCTGAAAACTTATGACCCGTAACTCGGCTTGATGCCAGAACGCCAGATAAAGCGACAGTCGCCGTTCCCTGAATGTCATCATTAAAACATAATATTTTATCTCGGTATGTCTCAAGTAATTTATAGGCATTAGGGGTTAGAAAGTCTTCAAACTGTAATAGAGATTCAGGGTACTTATCTTGTATCGCAGACACGAATTCCTCGACTAGATCAAGATAAGCTTGACCTTCTAGGCGCTTATGTGGGTAGCCCATATAAAGCGGGTCTTTTAGAAGCTCTTCGTTATTTGTGCCAACGTCGAGCATAACAGGGAGGCACTGATGCGGATGAATACCCGCGCAAGCCGTATAGAGAGCCAGTTTGCCAATTGGAATACCCATACCGTTTGAACCCAAGTCGCCTAAGCCCAAAATACGTTGTCCGTCTGTGACAACGATTACTTTAACATCATCTTCATGCCAGTTATCGAGTATTTTGCGAATATCGCCTTTGTCATCTGGCGTAATGTAAAAGCCTTGCGAGCGTCTGAATATATGCGCAAACTCCTTACACGCTTGGCCAACTGTTGGCGTATAAATCAGCGGCATAATTTCTTCGATATTATCAATCACCATGCGGTAAAATAGCTTTTCATTACGATCTTGTAGCCCGCTTAGGAAA
>JBDVGI010000288.1:0-2010 GCA_039962885.1 Litorimonas sp.
ATCTATATATTTGGCTCGTCGTCAGGCGAGAACCTGTATCAGATGAAAACCGTAAATTCCCGTCAGTTCCATCGGCCTGTACAGGAACAATACCTACGACTGCGCGTTCTATAGTTCCTATTTCCTGACCATTCAATGATCCAAAATCAACCGTATCAAATTCCGTAAAGTTACTAACATTTAGCCCGACTTCACTATTGGAAATTCCCGAAGCTTGTATTCGAGAACTTTCCTGGCGGCGTTCTTGGTCATTCACAATGGCATCAAAATATAACTTTACATTCTGAGCTGGTCTGACCTCTAATGACCCAGCGAAGTTAATTGTTTCAGCTTCGAAATTATCCAAATCTTGCACAAAAAATTGTGGGGGAAGGAAATTGAAATCAGTCGTACCCGGCGTAGCGCTATTTGCATCCACAACATTATCATTGTCAGCATCTGCACGCGGGCGGAAAGCTGTCGTATCCTGTTCATTATAACTTAAACTTGCGACAAATCCAATTTCTTGTCCTTTTGCATTCGACCATTTCTTACCAAATGTGCCGTCGAGGCGCGGCTGTAGCCCGTCCGTCGAAAGGCTGCTATCTTCAAATTGGACACGCAAATTCGCAAGTGTGTCGCCTTCCTTTAAATCCAAAGGACGAATAGTTCTCAAGTTAATTGTTCCCCCGACAGCCCCTTCAATTGTACTAGATTCAGGCGCCTTAATAACCTCAACACCTGCGATAATTGCTGACGCCACATCTTCAAAATCAATACCGTTACGCCCGGAACCTGACCCAACAGTCGTGACACCATTAATCTCGACACGGTTTTCATCAGCACCCCTAATCTGCACACCAGTACCAACACCTGCCTCGCGTGTGATTTGAATGCCTGTGATATTCTCCAAAACTTCTGCCAAATTTTGATCGGGCAATTTACCAATATCTTCGGCCAATATAACTTCAACCAAACTACCTGACTGGCGCTTTTCGATTAAAGCATTTTGAAGAGCCGAACGAATGCCCGTAACAACAATCTCATCAACTGGCTCTGAATCCTGTGCTGAAGCGGATGTCGCAACCGCTAAAACTGATGTTGAGAGCAGCGTTACCATCATGAACTGATTGGTTTTTTTCATGTGTATTCCCCTACATTGAATCTTCTTGAGCTCAGTAAAAACCAAAATGATGTTAATTGTCAACCTTTATTAATGACCAATTTAATATAATTGGTCATACCACTTAATTAATATTTTCAACTATTGTATTTAAGTAACACTCCTTCCCCATATCAAATTATACTTATTGCAACGCACCTCCTACGGCTTTGTCACGTTAACGGCTTTGTCACGTTAACACCCCTTTTTCCAACACTATGCTAATTGAAGGGCATGAAAACATCAATCTATTCCCGTCATCGCTTCCATCCTAATATTATTCGGCGTGCTGTTTGGATGTACTTTAGGTTCAATCTAAGTTTTCGCGATGTGGAAGAGCTAATGGTCGAACGCGACGTCGATATCTCCTATGAAACCATCCGTAGATGGGTTGATAAATTTGGAACCGTTTATGCCAAACGAATAAAATCACGAGCAGAAGCTCCCTCACCTGTCTGGCACCTAGACGAAGTCTATACCAAGATAAATGGGAAGATGGTTTATCTTTGGAGAGCCGTTGATGATGAAGGAACTGTACTTGATGTCGTCGTTCAATCGCGCCGTAACACCAAAGCAGCTATGCGTTTATTGTGGAAACTCCTCAGAAACCAAGGCATTAAATCCACTAGGGTTGTGATGGATAAACTTGGCTCTTACGGAGCTGCTCTCAAACTTATAGGGCTAGAAGACCTTCAAGACGGCGGAGGTAGAAAAAACAATCGCGCCGAATGTTCATATGTTCCAATTAGGCGAAGAGAACGAAAGGCCCAGAAGTTTAGATCCGTGGGGAACGCTCAAAGACTGCTTTCAGCCCACGGCCAAATCTACAATCTCTTCAATCACCGACGCCATCTCATCTCTAGAAACAC
>JBDVGI010000289.1:0-6993 GCA_039962885.1 Litorimonas sp.
GTTAAATATTTATATGTCTAAATTTACTACATCTGGGGACATTATATCCTCATTACAAAATTGGCGGTTTTGGCTGAGATTTGCATGGCAAGATGTTGTAAATGCAAATATTAGAACGCGCTTAGGACTATTGCTTTATCCAATTTTGTCGGGTGTGTGGATTGTCACCATTGCGGTGCTATTTGGCGATTTACTTGGGGCGGGCCAACAGGATTTTATGGCTTATGTGGGGATAGGTTATGTCGTCTTTACATTTGTAAATGGTTGCATCACGGCCTCATATGGCGTGTTTAAACGCAATGTGAAAATCATTCAAAACATGCCGATTGCCATTATGAACTTTCCGTTACGAGAGACGACACGGTTTTTCCTGCAAATGATATTACAGGCAACGACTGTTATTCTCGTGTTGGTGCTTCTGAAAATTCCGATTACACCCATGGCACTCTGGATTTTTCCTTGCTTGTTATTCTTAGGTGTTTTTGGCTTATCCTTGACACTCTTATTTGCGATTATTGGGACGTATTTGCCAGATTTAGCCGCTTTTACGAGTTCATTTATGCGGCTCTTTTTCTTTATTACACCGATTTGGTGGTATCCCGGAGAACGCGGCGGAACGCGGGCTTTGATTGCAGACATTAACCCATTGACGCATTTTATTCGCTTGTTTCGTTATCCTTTATTAGAAAATAGTCCACCCCCAAATTTAACATTAGTCATTTGCGCTTTGTCTTTAATTATCACAGCTAGTGCGTCCTTGATGTTATTTGCCGCAACGCGCCGGTATATTTTGCTAAGGTTATAATATGATAGAGTTTAAAGCTGCGAGCTTTCGCTATCCAGTGTGGGAACGCGGAATTTCTGCTGATACAGGCTTATCTGAAATTGGCGGAAGCATTATAAAAGTAAAAAACCGACTTTATGTGGAGGCCTTAAAAGATATTAACCTCACGATTAATGATGGTAGCCGGGTCGGGGTGATAGGGTTGAACGGTTCGGGGAAAAGTACATTTTTGAAAATATGTGCAGGAATTCTACCTTTAACATCAGGTCATGTGAATGTTGAAGGGGAAGTCTCTACTTTATTTGCCTCGACGGTTTTCTCTAATCCGCATCTCACAGGTGTTGATAACATAAAACTGCTTGGAGCGATATGCGGTCTTCGCCGTCATGAAGTAACGCAGGTTATAGAAACCGTGAGAGAATTCTCTGAGCTTGGAGCTTTTATGGATATGCCTGTGAAAACATATTCTGCTGGCATGCGTTCAAGGCTTGGGTTTGGTTTTGCAACAAGCCTTCGCAGAGAGGTTTTATTAATTGATGAAGTTATTGGCGCGGGAGATTTATCTTTCTACCAAAAAGCCCGCGACCGTGTCTCCGAAATGTTGGATGAAGCGTCTACCATTATAATTGCTTCCCATTCCATGGCTGTCATTCGAACATTTTGTTCAGAGGTTCTATGGATAAAAAATGGACGCATTGAAGCCTTTGGGGAGGTGGAGCCTATCCTTGAGGATTATGTTGAATATGTAAAAGCTCAAGGCGCAAAACGCCGCAAATATACACAAGGTAAAGCTATCTAGGCATGGCTTATGTCATCTAATAAAAACCGTAATGATCAATATTTCCGTGAGCGCGGAGTGGCGCCGCGCAAGGATGCTGGATTTAGAGCCAACGTTTCTATTGTTATTAGTAAAATTGTTCTGACATTGCATAATATTTCGCCATTTTTAGCGAAAGCTTTCACACGCGTATTCTATCTTGGCCGCCGTGATCGTGCTTATATGCGACTATATTGGGTCTTTCAGCATCGAGACGAAAGACTTGCACGGCGATATCGCAATGAAGCTCTGCAAAACGGAGCTGAAGATGCGGAGGTCATAAAATCTGCAGCATTAGAGGCATATCGTAGTGGCAGTTTAAGGTCTTCAGCATTTGAAGCGGAGAGGCTATTGATCACGCCCCGTTTTGTGAAGCTCATTGGGAATGTGCGCTCTAGCCTTGAGCTTTTACAAGATGGATTTCATTTTATTCCGAAGGCTACATCTTCAATGGAGCCCAAACCCAATCGCGGTTTATATTTCTTGCACAATTCGTTGCCAATTAATAGCGGAGGGTATGCGACACGCTCCCACGGTATTTTAACCCATGTTAACCAGCAAGGCTTTGAAATATCTGGCGTGACGCGGTTAGGGTTTCCGCATGATCGTGGTAAGGCTTATGCTGACAAGAGCTATGATGTAAAAGACAATGTTGACGGGGTGGATTATTTTCGTTTGCTCTCTAAGGACATCGGTCTTGGCAAGCTCCCAATTAAGGAATATCTGCAAGCCAATATAGCGGCGCATATGCCTTTGATCGAAGCTGAACGTCCTCAAATACTTCATGGGGCTTCAAATTTTATCAATGGCCTTACAGCGAATGCACTTGCCAAATCTTTTGGTCTTATCAGTATATATGAAACGCGCGGATTATGGGAAATTACGCGTATGTCGCGCGAGCCTGAGTATGAAGGTACGGATGCCTTTAATTTGTATGTGCGGATGGAAACGCAAGCGAGCCTTGAGGCCGATCATTGTTTTGCGATTACGCAGGCTTTAAAATCAGAGATGGTTCAACGCGGGGTTCCTGCGCAAAAAATTACAGTTATTCCAAACGGTGTTGACACGAAACGCTTCCAACCTTTGACACGTGATCTAGAATTAAAGAGTGAATTGGGATTTGGGAGTGATGATTTAATTATAGGTTATATCGGGTCTGTTGTTGATTATGAAGGTTTGGACTATTTGATTAAATCGATGAAGCAACTGGTGTCTCGTGGTTATAAAAATGCTAAGCTTTTAATCGTGGGAGATGGCGCAGTGCTTGATGATCTCAAAGAGCTCACTCGCAAGTTACGGCTTACACGTTATGTGCATTTTACGGGTAGGGTGCCCCATGAAGATGTAGAGCGCTATTATTCGATTATTGAGGTGACGCCTTTTCCGCGTAAGGGCTACCCTGTTTGCGAAATGGTTTCACCGCTTAAACCTTTCGAAGCTATGGCGATGGAAAAAACGATCGTGATCTCGGATGTGGCAGCTATGAAAGAATTTGTTGAGCACGGGGTGACGGGACTTATCATTCAAAAAGATAATGTTGATGCCTTAACCGACGGCTTAATATCTCTCATTGATAATGCAGATTTACGTAAGTCTCTGGGCGCGGCGGCATTGGATTATGTGCGAAAAGAAAGAGATTGGGATATTATAGCCGCCCGTGTATCTAAAGTTTACGCAGAGCTTATCAAGCGTCATACAGATAAACCTAAGTCTCAGTTATAAGCGTTTCGTAAATGCGTGTTAGCCGCGCAGCATTTACATCCCAATTGCGATGTTTTTGAACCCAGCCCAAAGCATTTTGCCCTAATTTTTTGCGAAGATTTGGATTACCTGCGAGCTTTAGCATGGCCGCGCTTAATGATTTTCGGTTCCCTGCTTTAACAATCAGGCTCGTGTCGATATCTGCGTTATAATCTATAAGGGCGGGCAAGCCGGATAAAATACAAGGTGTTCCAACACTGAAGGCTGTTAGAGGTTTTAAGGGGGGTACGATGCGCGTTACGGGCGTAGACAATCTTGCAATAACGCACACGTCTAGCCATTTTGTAAGGGCGCGAGCGTCTGGCGGAGATAATGGCTCAAGGTAGCGAATTTTCTGCGCAAATGGTGAGGCCTTTATACGCGCAATTATAGCGGATGTTAACGGGCCATCCCCCGCAATGATGAGTTGGATATTTGGTTTAATTTTGCAACAATCTTCAAAGGCCTTAATCAGCAAAAATAGTCCTTCATAATCGGTTAAGCTACCGACATAGCCAAAATCACATGTGGTTTTAATCAAATTACAGTGTGTTAAATCACCACGCGGCGGAGTTGTGTCTCCGCAATTTGGCAATAGGTTAATCTTCGAGCGGGCGGCGCCTCTTTCCACCAATTTTGTTCTGAGGGGTTCATTAAGCGTCAAAACGTGGGCGGCATGATGAACGGATAAAGTCTCAAGACGAGATTGCGCTTGAAACCCAACGGAACGCTCATAGGCTTTATGAGTAGCTAACCGTGTGATTTCCCATAGACCTCTAACCTCATAGACTATTGGGAGCGCATGGGCTTTTGCGGCGATATTGGCGGATAAGCCTGTTATGAAATTTGATGCTGCGTGAATAATATCGGGTCTATAGGACGTTATTTTATCATCAATGGCCTTCGCGTAACTTTGCAGATATTGTGTTAAGTTTCCATCTATTTGAATGTCGATAACTGGCCGGTTATAGGTAATGTTGTCATAAATCATCGTCTCTATTCCGGCTGCCCCTATGGGCGTCTTTTGGGCCTGAGCTTTGAGGTTGTGAGGTGATACGGGTTTGCAAAACACTTCAACTTCAATCCCGTGTTTGGCTAGAGCCAAGGCAATTTTATGGGTACGAATGGCATAGCCGTTCCAGCGATCTGCGGGCCAAGCGTGGCTAACATACAAGATGCGCTTGGGGGCCGTAAACACATTGGGTGTGTCGGGTCTGTGGTTTTGAGGGTTTATATTTGGGAGTGAAAATGTGCCTTCAGCGCAGTCAAAAAGCACATGACTAAGAGCTATGGCGCTTTTAAACCAGATATCATTCTGCGATAGATCCGATGACTTTGGAATAAGGGACTTACGGTTTAAGCGGTGCGCTTTGAGCAGTTGTTTTAAAACAGGCGTTAAATGAGGTTGATGTTCGGGCGGCTTCACCATGTCCCAAGGCAAGCCTATGGATATGTAGCTGCGTAATAGATTGACTCGGCGTTGCCACATCAAAGAGTGCCATAATGGCCGCGATAGCGCCTTGTAAGCCACCCACCGTGATGGATATGGGAGAATATCGCGTATCGTATGGGTTATAAACTCTTTGATTCCCTGCGGCGGGAAGGGTGTTGGCCAAGCTGTCATAGACTATTCCATAAATCACTATGAATTTAAATCTAGGTCGTATTTATAATCATTATCTTACGTTTAAGGTTATGAATATCCGCCGCTACGTCCAACTGTAATAGAAGGGCCAGACCAAAGCGTCAGGTCTGAAGGCGAAAATAAAGATACGCCGTCGACTAATATAGCGCCTTTACGGGTAAGGGTATCCATGTCTTTCAGGCGCGTTTTATAGGCTTTGTGCCCCGTCATTATAAAAACGGCGTCTACGTCTTTTAGAGTGAGGTTTAAGTCCTGCGTGAGATTTGGGTCTACTGTGTTTGGCCCGTGAAGATGAAATTGTGTGACATGAGGGTCATGTGTGCGCCAGCTATATCCGTCTTGTGCAAGTTTATTGATAAGCGTTTCGGTAGGGCTGTCGCGTGCATCATCAATATCGGCGCGGTAGGCCGCACCTAAAATAGCAACCTTTGAACCAGATTTCAGTCCTGCTCTCTTAGCTTGATTAAGCAACTGTAGAGGTTGATGGTCATTTATTAGGCGTGCGCTTTGCAAAAGGCTCGCTTTTTCACCGTAAGTTTCAATTAAAAACCAAGGGTCAACAGGAATGCAATGTCCCCCAACGCCTGCGCCTGGGCGGTGAACATTCACGCGCGGATGCATATTGGCAAGATCTATGACATCATTAATGTCTATATCAAAGCTTTCTGATTCAGCCATATGTGCAAAGCTATTAGCTAGGGCTATGTTGACATCGCGATAGGTGTTTTCCATCAATTTGGAAAACTCTGCCGTAGCTGCATGAGTTAGAACCGCTTCCCCGCGGCAGAATGAGGCGTAAAAAGCTTTGCCTTTTTGAGCGGCGCACTCTGTTAGGCCGCCAATGATGCGATCATTATCTTCAATTTCTTTTATTGTATTGCCTGGAAATACGCGTTCAGGGCAGTAACAAATATCTATATCATTATGGATGTCAAAATTATGTTCTTGAAGAACCTTTCCAATGACACGCTCTGTTGTGCCAACAGGGCTTGTTGATTCCAAAATGATTAAATTACCCGCCTTCACGTAAGGGGCGAGTGCGTGAGTGGCAGCTTTGACCATGGACAGGTCAGCTGTTTTGTCAGGCGTGATGGGCGTAGGGACACATATCACGAATATATCCGCGGGTTGGATTTGTGTACTAACTGTTAAGTTTCCAGTTTCCAGAGCGCTGACAACTAAGCTATTTACATCCGCCTCGCTTAAGTTGCACTGCCCATTATTCAGAGAGGTGATGAGGGCGTCATTTATGTCCACGCCGTGAACTTGGTGGCCCGCGCGGGCTAATAAGGCAGCTGTAGGTAATCCAACATAGCCTAATCCAATTAAGGTCACAGATGTCATATATTTGTCCGCAGATAGCCTAGCGATGAGGGGCGTCCTCTTTATGCTAACGCCCTTTAACGGCCTTAATCGTTATACGCAATATATTGTATGCGATTTCGAACTTAATCAATTTTGGCAATATCGGCCTTAAGCTCTTGACCGATTTGACTTGCTTGGCGCGCGCGCAGGGCAGCTTGTACTTCAGGCAGGGCCGTGATTTCGCGCAAGGTCGCTATATCGGTTTGCATTTGTGCGGAACCAGATAGAATATCTTGGAACTGTTCTTGCGCAGTTTTTTGCCTTGGGAAAACTTTAATTCGAACCTTAGCGTCTTCTTCGAGACCGCCCAGTTTCTTAGCTGCCGCAAGAGCTGTCATGAAGCCGCCCAATTCATCAACAAGGCCAATTTCTTTGGCTTGTGTACCTGTCCAAACTCGGCCCTTAGCGATTTCACGCACGCGTTCTATTGGTAAGTCACGACCATTGGCTACGCGGCTCGTAAAGTCATCATATATGTCCTGTAATTGCCCGTGATAGGCAGCCCGTTGTGTGTCGCTAAAGGGCGTGTCGGCTGAGAACGCTCCGCCATATTCACCGCCAACCGTAATGCCTTCTATATTATAACCAATTTTGGCGAAGGTGTCTTCGAGGGCGATTTTCCCGCCAAACACGCCTATAGAC
>JBDVGI010000290.1:0-34027 GCA_039962885.1 Litorimonas sp.
TTCAGTGTCTTCTTTGTGTGCGATCAATTTTTTGAAATGTCGCCATGCTTTAAGAGGCCGAATAGGCTGTGTATCTGTTCCCTTAAAGTCATCTGCATATGTGGTCATGTATAACTCATAGCATAAATTCAGAATTATATAGTTAAAAAGGATTGCATAGTTAACATGCAACCCTTTTCATGTTCTTATCAATTATGGCCTTTTAGGCAACCTTAGGTGCCGCATTGCGGACATCATCGGTGACATGGCCTTCAAATTTAGCAAAGTTATCAACAAACATATCAACAAGCTTTTGAGCTTGTGCATCATAAGCCGCGCCGTCAGACCATGTGCTGCGCGGATCAAGCAGGCTTGTTTCAACGCCTTTAATGGCTGTTGGAACCATTAAGCCAAAATTCGGGTCTTTTCGGAATTCCCCTTGTGCGAGGCTGCCGTCCAGAGCTGCATTTAGCATTGTGCGTGTCGCTTTAATTGGCATGCGATAACCCGTTCCATAGGGCCCTGCAGTCCATCCCGTATTCACAAGCCAGCAATCTACGTCATGTAGTGCGATAAGGTCACGTAGAAGTTCGCCATAAACCGTCGGATGACGCGGCATAAATGGAGCTCCAAAACAAGCGGAGAATGTAGCTGTCGGTTCTGTTACGCCTTTTTCTGTGCCTGCAACTTTGGCTGTGTATCCAGATAAAAAGTGGTACATGGCGTGTTGCGGTGTCAATTTTGCGATAGGCGGAAGCACACCAAATGCGTCGGCTGTAAGCATCACAAGTGTTTTTGGTTGTCCGCATTTACCTGTTGGACTGGCGTTTGGTATAGCGGTGAGGTCATACGCACCGCGGCTATTCTCTGCGAGGCTATTGTCATTAAAATCCAACTCACGTGTTTCTGGGTCCATAACGACATTTTCCAAAACAGTTCCCCATTGCGAGGTTGTTGCGAAGATTTCTGGTTCAGATTCTTTTGAAAGTTTAATCATTTTTGCATAACAACCACCTTCAAAATTAAACAATCCATTTTCTGACCAGCCATGCTCATCATCCCCAACTAATATACGGTCAGGGTTTGCTGATAATGTTGTTTTACCTGTACCAGATAAGCCAAAGAAAATAGCGCCATTGTCATTATCATCAACATTGACGGAACAATGCATAGGCATAACGCGCTTTTCTGGGAGATAATAATTAAGCGCAGAAAAGACAGATTTTTTCGTCTCGCCAGCGTAAGAAGTGCCGCCGATTAAAACGACACGTTCGCTCATATTAACAGCGATGACTGTTTCGGAATTTGTTCCGTGGCGTTTTGGGTCTGCTCGAAAAGAGGGTAAGTTAATGATTGTAAACTCTGGTGCAAAACTGTCCAGCTCACTTGCTGTGGGTTGACGTAGAAGATGATGAACAAATAGGCCGTGCCAAGCAAATTCAGTGATGATTTGTGTTGGAAGACGGTGATCCATATCAGCACCGCCAAATGTGTCTTGACCGTAAAGCGTCATGCCTGACATATGGGCTTCAAAGTCTTTGCGTAGAGCTACAAAATGGGCCGGGCTCATTTGAGCATTGCCGTCCCACCAGACTGTATTTTCTGTTTCAGCATCCCGAACAACAAATTTATCCGTCGCAGAACGTCCTGTGTGCTTACCTGTTTTAACAACAAGAGCGCCGCCTTTAGCAATTTGAGCGTCTTCATTTCGTACGGCCATTTCATAAAATCGGGCAGGTTCCCAATTCCAGTGAATGTTGTAATCACCATCAAAGCCAGCGATCCCTAATTGACGTGTGCTCATATTACTACTCTTTTACAATTTTTACAATTTTTACAATTTAAAGAGTGGTATCAGTTTATGCAAACATAGCAACAGTGTTGCATAAAAAAATACATAATTTCAGTAGGTTAAGATGACAGCGCTGTCATGTTTCGTAAGTTATCCAAGCATATGAAATCAAATATATAAAGTCATATGCTCCCATTTTATATAGGTTTGGCGTATAAGTTACGATTTTTAACAAAGGTATTTTCTGTACATAACTGTTACAGCAGCTAGAATAGGTCGCCGTTATGCAGAATAATTATCCCGCAATTTCATCCGTCCATGCCACTCTTTTAGGGCCGTATGGGAATCATTTGGGAAAACTTTAATCCATTCTGCAAAGTCAACTGTGACTGTGGCCGTAATGTCAGCTACAGAATATACGTCCCCTGCAACATATTGATTAGAGGATAGTTGTTCATTGAGTGTGTCCAAAAACCAACCAGCCCGCATGCGTCCGCGTTCTACAAGCTCGGGGATTTGCTCAACATCATGCACGCCTGTCATGGCGCGGCCCTTCATGCGGGGGGATTTATTGCGTAATGCTTCTGCTACGGCAGATAGACCATCGAATTCGCATCGCCAATTCCACTGAGCAATTTTAGCTTGGCTTAGAGCGTCCGAACCTAACAATGATGGAGTAGGATGTTTGTTTTCAAGATAGGCAGAAATGCCTGCGTTTTCCGTAAAAATCTCACCATCATCTGTGACAAGGGCTGGCACGGTGCATCGCGGATTAATAGCTCGGTACGAGGCTTCCATTTGCACTTTATTGCCTAAGTCAACTTGGATGTTTTCATATTCCAGTTCTTTTTCAGCTAAAAACATGCGTGCGCGCCGCGGGCTAGGTGCTTCTGTGAAATCATAAAGCTTGAGCATATGAGTGCCTCTCTGCTACTTGTTCTTAACTTTGGAGTAAACTATGCCAATATCACGTTCAATTAAAGCTTTCATTTTTGCAGGGTTTTACGCTGTACTTATAGCTTGCCAAGCTAGTTCCCAGAATGCGCAAGATCGATTTTTTGAGAGCATAAGCGCCCATTGCGGTAAAGCCTTTGCAGGTAAGCTGGTGAGTACTGATGCTGTGGATGCAGAGTTTGCGACGAAGAAACTTATCATGCATGTGCGCGGCTGCGAAGATGATACGTTGCGTATTCCATTTCATGTTGATGATGATCGCTCTAGAACGTGGGTGTTATCAAAAACTAAAACGGGGCTCAGATTAAAACATGATCATCGCCATGAAGATGGATCTGAAGATGCTGTAACGCAATATGGCGGAGATTCGGCAAAAGGCGGAACGGCGAAACTGCAAAACTTTCCCGTTGATATGTTTTCAATTGATATGTTTAAAACAGAAGGCTTGAGCGCTTCGGTTGTCAATGTTTGGTCTATCGAAATTGATGATGCTACATTTACCTATCAAATGAGCCGCCCAAACCGGGCGTTTCGCGTTGAATTTGATTTGTCACAGCCAATAGCAGATACGCCGCCGGCCCCTTGGGGAACATAATGTTTCTAGTTTAATTTTGAATAGCATAAAACTAACTTTAAAGACGGACAGAACATCGCAGACGCGTTAGATTGCCTCAGTCTATAATTATAATAAAGGAACTTCCCTCATGTCACTGCCCGCTACTTACTTACAAATGTTATCGACAATTTCAAAAGAGGGCGTGTTGACAATGGCTTTAAAAGAGCAACCTATGCCAACTCCGAAATCCGATCAAATCATTGTACGCGTAGAAGCGGCGCCCATTAATCCATCTGATCACGGAGTTATGTTTGGTTGGGCGAGTATAGACCAAGCCACCTCATCAGGACAGGGCAGTGAACGCGTATTGAATGCACCTGTTATGCCACAAGCTATGGGCCGAATGAAAGCTCGGTTTGATCAAGATTTGCCGATTGGAAATGAAGGTGCAGGGACTGTTGTTGCCGCAGGTGATGACCCTTATGCGCAATCACTTATCGGTAAGGTTGTCGCAATTATGGGCGGGGGCATGTATGCGCAATATCGTTGCGTACCCGCGATGATGGCTATGCCTTTAATGGACGGTCACACGGCCAAAGAGGGCGCGTCATGTTTTGTGAACCCGCTGACGTCTTTGTCTATGCCTGAAACTATGAAATTGGAAGGCCACACGGCACTTGTTCATACGGCGGCGGCGTCGAATTTAGGCCAAATGTTGAACCGAATTTGCATTGCGGACGGAATAGATCTTGTAAATGTTGTGCGCAAAGATGAGCAAGCTAAACTCCTCAAAGCTATGGGCGCAAAATATGTCTGTAATAGTTCTGATGACGACTTCATGGCACAGCTTACAGATGCGGTGCATGAAACGGGTGCGACCTTAGCCTTTGATGCGACGGGCGGCGGAGAGTTAGCTTCGCAAATTTTATCTGCTATGGAAGCTGCCGCAGCTCGCACGCCAGGGGCTTATAGTATTTATGGGTCAATTAAGCACAAGCAAGTTTATCTCTACGGCAGTCTAGATTTTTCACCGACAACTCTGGACAGAGCCTACGGTATGGCGTGGGGTGTGGGTGGTTGGTTATTGCCAAACTTCCTTGCCAAAGCAGGACAGGACGTTGCAACGCGTCTGAGAACCCGCGTTGCCAAAGAACTCAAGACCACCTTTGCTAGCCATTATACGGACGAAATTTCTTTAACTGAGGCTTTGGATGCAGATATAGTAAAACGCTATAATGCTAAGCGTACAGGTGAGAAATTTTTGGTTAATCCTACTTTAGATTAAGACCTAAAAGTATGATTTTGACATAGTCTTGCCACATTCTACATGGTTAATAATGCGTTAAGCGTGACGGCTGGCACGTAGTTTGCTAGTTTTTTAGGCTAATATGTTATTTTATATTAAATTAGGTGGCGTAAATGATTAAGATGAGCATGCGGGTTCAAGCCGTAAAGCCGAGGCGTTTAAACGCTTCGAAAGTCGCAAATGATAATGCATCGACTATGTGGTCGAGTTTATCATGGACAGAACAAAGAGTAACCAAAAGGCGTATTATAGACCTTGAATGGCAAATAAGGTATGCGACTATGCAATTGAATAATTGGCGTGATTTGGACAATGGCTCTTGGGATTCATTAACGAATATGCGCGATAAGGCACAAATACAGCTTGATAGTTTGATGTTTGGCTAAGGGCTCTTCGGGCTTTAATTAACACGCAAATACTTGAGATGGGTCTTTAAAAGCCTTGAACTCAAGCGCGTTACCTGAAGGATCAAGAAAGAACATAGTCGCTTGTTCGCCAATATCGCCTGCAAAGCGAATATACGGCTCTATGACGAAATTTGTTCCATTTTGCGTCAGTTTATCAGATAACTTATGCCATTCGGCCCAGTCCAATACGGCTCCAAAATGACGAACAGGGACATCTTTTCCGTCGACGGTGTTGACTGGAGGCGGGAGCTTAAACGCATCTGGTTTCACATGAAAGCTGAGTTGATGGCCGAAGAAATCAAAATCTATCCAGGTCTCTGCCTCACGGCCCTGCGTGCATTCTAATAAATCACCGTAAAATGCGCGTGTCTGGTCTTTGTCTTTGATAGGCAGAGCGAGGTGGAAAACCGTCATGATCTAGCTTTTAAATGATTTTACTAACTTTTTGGGCCATAGGCGTACTCACCGCCTTTTTCTAAGGCGCGTAAATATGCGGGACGGGCGTGGATACGGGCAACATATTCATTACAAGCTTCATAGCCTTTTAAACGCCCGCGTGCCTTGGCAGCCTCAAGCGGGAAAATCATTTGGATATCCGCGCCTGTTAAAGTCTCGCCTGCGAAATATGGTGAGCTTATTAGGTTATATTCGCAATAATCTAAAATGGCTTTTATCTCGGATATTATCATAGGCTGTATCGGATCAGCGGCTTCGCCTAAAAACCCTGTATAGAGCGCGAGTAAGAGCGGAAGCATAGCAGAGCCCTCAGCAAAATGCAGGAAATGGACGTAATCAACATAATCTTGTGTGTTTTTTTCGGGTCGTAGCGCGCCGTTTCCATATTTATCCAAGAGATAGACGATGATCGCACCCGTTTCAGCGACGATGAGGCCATCATCTTCAATAAGTGGGCTTTTGCCTAAAGGATGCACAGCCTTGAGCTCTGCTGGAGCACGGCTCGTTTGTGGGTCACGATGATAATGCTTAATTTCATATTCGATTTCCAACTCTTCAAGGAGCCAGAGAATGCGCTGTGAACGTGAATTATTAAGATGGTGAACTGTGATCATAAAACCTTTGTGCAAGGCTTTTGTTCTTATGGCAAGTCTGTTTTATGAGAATATATTTTTGCGTTTATCACGACCTTTAAAATCAAGGCTACGTGTTTGCGGGCCTGACTCATTTGTGAATTTTATGTTTACACTATTTGTTTGATTTCCAATTAGCTCGCGTAGCATATTAGCGTTTATGGAAAGCGTGTCCACTGGACTATCATAGCGGCCTTCTTGATAGATATAAACATTCGGCCCTTCAATTTCCGCCCCTATAAGGTCTAACTCTACTGGCGTATCGTTTGAATAAAGCGCAAAATGTTCCGAGACATACAAGGCAACTTGTGCCCGAGCTTTTAAGCCAAGAATATTTGGTTTATCTATAATTCCTTCATGATGTAGGGCTCGTTTTGTATCATCCGTATGCATAAGGTGAATGATGTCAACACGTCCGTCTTCGTGAAGCGTGACTTGGGTTTCAGTCCGCGCAGCACGATGGGCGAGGGCCGGTGTTGTAAGTAATAGAGATGAGCAAAACCCCGCAGCACTTGCTGCGAGGAATTTTCGTTTGGATAAGGTAGTCTTAGTATACATGATTGATAGTGCCGATTATTCGCGGTCGAGCATTTTTTCGAGCGTTTTACGCAATGTCCGCTTTTCCTTATCAGATTTCTTTTTCTGACTATCTTTCTTCTTCATTTTATCCTTCTTCTTATTCATACGCTCTTTTTTCTTAGAGGCGCGCTTTTCTGAACGTGATAAAGGAATGGCTTTGTCACCGTCTTTCATGCTGTCCTTATCTGCCTCATCATCTTTCTTGAGTTCTACAAGCATGTCAGCCATCATAGAGCTACGGGTAAAGTTAGACTTGAACATATCAATACGGCTACGTGTGATTTCAGGCGGGAACATATTGTTTGAGAAATCAGCATCAGCAGTTTGATGAGCTTCGTCGAGCTTAAAGGAGACAATACGCTTGTCACTTGTGATAAGTTTAGTGACTTTATTGGCATCACGTCTCCAAATCTCGGCGGGGATCATCATCTCTTCTGTACTACCATTTTCGTATTCCATTGTGACGGGTAGAGGAGAAATTAGACCGCCTATGTTCTTGAAATATACGAAATAGAGATATTTACCGTCATCCATAGCCCGTTCATAAGCTTCGCGCTCCCACTCATCTAGGCCGTCTAAGAATGACTTAAATCCATTGCGGTCTTTATTAGTAACAGCGAATTTATCATTTTCGTTATAGAAATCTTCTAAGTCATCAAAACGGTCAATCCGCAGTTTGATACCTTCTTCGCGGTTACGGCGTTGCGTGATGTTTTCTGGCCGGCGATTTGCATCTTGCTCGCGCTCAAAATCATTTTCAACTTCAGGATCTTTCGTTCCGATTTGATACTCGCGCGCGCTCGTCAGGGCAATGTCAACGTGATCAGTGCCAAAGTACCAACCCCGCCAGAACCAATCGAGATCAACAGCCGAGGCATCTTCCATTGTGCGGAAAAAATCAGCAGGTGTTGGACGCTTGAACTTCCAACGATTGGCATATTCACGGAAAGCAAAGTCAAATAGCTCTCGGCCCATGACTGTTTCGCGCAGAACAATAAGAGAGGCTGCAGGTTTTGAATATGCATTCGGGCCAAATTGTAGAACACTGTCAGATTGCGTCATAATCGGCACTTGATTACGGCTTTGCATATAGTTTGGAATAACGTCCAGTGGATTTTGCTGTCCGCCGCTTATTGGGAAATCTTCTTCCCACTCATATTCTGCCATATATTCCAAGAAAGAATTTAGGCCTTCGTCCATCCATGTCCAGCGGCGCTCATCCGAATTTACAGTCATAGGAAAATAAATATGACCAATTTCGTGAATAATTACGCCGATGAGGCCGTATTTCGTATTACGTGAATACACCGTTTCACCAGATTTTTCATCTTCGGATGGGCGATATCCGTTGAAAGTAATCATCGGATACTCCATACCGCCGCGTTCCCATGAATTTACGGATTGCGCGGTTGGATACGGATAGTTGAAGGCGAATTTATTATAAACTTCCATTGTATGAACAACGGCTTGGGTTGAATACTTAGACCAAATAGGGTCTGCTTCTTTTGGGAAGAAGCTCATAGCAGTCACGGTTGGGTTGAGCTCATCATCTTGTTCAAACAACATGGCGTCCCATATATATTTCCGAGAGCTTGACCATGCAAAATCTCGAACGTTATGGGCTTGAAATTCCCAAGTCTTTGTGCCGCGAGCTTTAGACTGCTCGTTCTCTTCGGCTTCTTCAGGAGTTACGATATAAACAGGCGCTTTCGTGTTAGCGCTTTCCATGCGTTTTTTCTGCGTAGCCGTTAAGATTTCGTCTTGATTTTGTAAAACGCCTGTTGCGGCAACAATATGGTCAGCAGGTACAGTGAGGTTGACTTCGTAATCTCCAAACTCAAGGGTAAACTCCCCGCGTCCTAAAAATTGCTTGTTCTGCCAACCTGTATAGTCTGTATAGGCCGCAAGACGCGGGAACCACTGCGCCATACCAAAGATATAATTATCTTCATCAGGGAAATATTCATAACCTCCGCGGCCACCAACGGCGACTTCATCAATGATGTTATGATTCCAGTCGATTTGGATGTCGATGCGCTCATCTGGCGCAAGAGGTTCAGGCAAGTCGATGCGCAACATTGTGTCATTGATAACATAGGGCAGGGCATTGCCTTCGCCGTCCATAATAGCTTCGAATTCAAAACCATAATCACGGTCTTCTTGAGCTTGCTCATAACGTAATGCGCTGAATGTATAACGATCAGAACTAGCCGTTCCGTCTCCGCGGCGCGACCCTGCCGCTGCCGCAGTTGCTGAAATGCGCGCAGTCGAACCGTCCTTAAAACGGTTTTGATCAAGCGCTAACCAAATATAGTTGAGTGGATCTGGGGAATTATTGACATATTCAATGTCGGCCTCTGCGCTTATACTGCGAGTTTTCTCATTGAGTGTCGCATCGATTTTGTAATTCGCTTGTTGTTGCCAATAGGCAGGGCCAGGAGCGCCAGCCCCGTTGCGATAAATATTGGGTGTTGGGAGTTCTGTGCCTAACTGCCGGAAATGCTTGACTTGATCTCCTGCACTGCCTGCAGGACCATCGGCGTTGTTGTTCGTATTTGTGTTATTGGCAAAGGCTTCTGAGCCTAAGACTAAAGCACCCATTGCGCCTACAGTGCTAATAACGGCAAATTTTACGGCTCTTGTGATGTCGGACATCCATATCTCCCAGATATTTTTTATATTTTTGGTTTTACAAGCAGTCTTAACATAAAGACTAATAATTTCCCGTAAACGATGAATCTCATACAAGGTTTACGCGCGGCTAAAATTGCAAGGGAGAGGCATTGGGATGTTTGCGCATTTTTATACGAAAAACCGCGTCGCTTATACCGCGTAGTGGAAATTTTTTGCGAAAAATATGTCGTCCATAGATAAAACTTGGCGTTTGCGGAGAGGTGTGCAATGTCTGTGAACTGATAAATTGCTCAATAGATGTTACAAGATTATAATTTTTCAGAATTATTTGTCTGGCTTTTTTGATAAAAGGCAGACGTTTTTCATATTCATTGTCTGCAATTGCCTTGCGAATAGTCCGTTCGGCCGCGTCAATATCGTAAATATTGATAGGAATAACGGCCTGTTCTGGAAAGATTGACGCATAGTCAGGGTCACCAAAATACAAAGGCAAGCAATAAGCTAGAAAACTATCGGCGAGTTTCTCTGTCCAGTGGCCTGCTTCAATATGGTTTTCGATAGCAACGTGATAGCGGTAATCATTCATCGCTTCGGACTTTTCATTGATAGGATTTATCCCGCGGCCAAATACATCAAGGTCTTCCATCCGCTCGCGCAAGGCCATAACAAATTCATAGCGTTTCGCGTGAACCGTGTGCGACATTTGCTTTGTGCTACAAACCGTCGAAATATCTTTCGTTTTTGACAATGGGGCTTGGGCAAGCAAATCCTCATATGTTGTGTATTCCCCGCCATTATCACCCATAGGTCGCCCGTAGAACCAACGTAGCGGGGGTGTACGCTTTATGTGTCCCGCATGGCGTACAAGTTCAGGGGCTTTGCTTGTTAAAACATGCCCAAATTGCGCCATAAATTGTGGCCCGTCTATTCGTATGGAGCTAGGCTCTGTTGTAATCAGAAGTGTGTTCTGCTGCGCGCAGGCTAGTGGCTCTATGCGGTTTATTTTTTTTTCGCCATGATGCGGCGGAAGTCCTTGATAAACTACCAACCAGTCATACTCACGGGCATTTATATCAAAAACAAATTCTGTTCCGTTAATTGTCGTGGTGCCATTTGGAAAAAGCGATGTCCAGAGTGCGGGGTCTTGGTTTGGCGAAGTTTTCGCAAGAAATTTGACTCTCACTGCCAATGCTCGGCAATCCACGGTGTGGGCTTAACGTATTTATAGAATCTTTTGTACCAAGCCTTTACCGGCCAAACGCCAATGACGGCCTCATCTTGATCTGGTTTACCTGTAAAGGCTACGATCTTTGTGTCTTTAGGTAAGGGCGGTGTTTTGAAAAAATTCATAGGCCAGCGCGGAATTAAAGTGTGCTTAAAACTCGCGCACCATAATTTTGGCCAATAAACCATCTCGTCTATTTCGCGGGAGATATAGACTTGGGATATGCGGTATTTATTTAAATAGGGCAAAGGGTCAGCCTGAAGCTTATCATAAAGGTAGCTGTGTTTACCGACAGGAAAGCGGTAGCAGGATGTATTTCCTATACCTTTACCCGGTTGCGTCCAATTTTCAGCCACGCAATAATGACCCGGTTTGTAGTCAAACAGATCATCAATATTGCTTGTAATGATGAGGTCTAAATCTAGAAATAAAACATCGCCGTCTAAATCTGCGAGGCCATCTTTCCAGAGTGTGATTTTGCGCCAAGGTTTAGTTATGTAATCATCAGGTAGGTTAATGTCGGCAATGGGCTCGCATTGCACATTATTGTTTACGCCTGAACTATCGTCGGTAAAGCAAACAAGCCGTGTGGGACGATTTGTGTTGCGCTGTATGGAATTATACAGGCGATTGACAAATTGCGCCCCGTAACGTGTTCCCCATTTTATACATATGACGGTTTGCATTATTTTAGCATTTCATCCCGAAGAGCTCGAAATTCTGTGCCTTCATACCAATTTGGCCAGTCAGATGAATTTGCCAAATTATAACCAAGATCAAAAAGTAAGCGCGAGCTTTGCTCTATGCCTGATAAGTCCCAACTATTATCGTACTCATCGGAGGGTTTATGGTAACGTTCAGCTGTGTATTCTTTAGCAAAGTCTTCGCCATAGGTCAGGCCATTGGTTATGTGGTCATTTCCTGGGTCTGCATACAGCATAGGCACCCCTTTTTTTGCAAGGCTGATGTGGTCAGAACGATAATAATAACCTGCTTCGGGCTTATCATCCGGAACGATGTACATGCCGAGTTTATCCGTTTCGGTTTTTAAACGGTCTTCTAGCTCTGATGCGCCGTAACCAATGACTTTAATGTCCTTAGTTTCGCCAAGAGGCAACATTGCATCTATGTTAATCCCTCCGACTGTTTGAGATAAGGGAATAAGCGGGTCTTCTGCATAATATGCAGAACCAAGCAGCCCGCTTTCTTCGGCGGTTACGGCTACGAAAAGAACAGAGCGTTCTGGCGCGCCCTTTAATGTAAAGGCTTCTGCGATTTCTATGATGGCTGCGGTTCCTGATGCATTATCAACTGCGCCATTATAAATTTTATCAGGGCCATCTAAGTTTTCATTTTTACCCAAGTGATCCCAATGGGCCATATATAATACATATTCATCAGGCCGCGTTGTTCCTTTAATTGCCCCAGCAACATTGCGCGATTTAGCCGTGACAACATTTTGATCGAGGGATGCATCCACTTGCAAACCTTCAATTGCGAAAGGTTTAAACTCAGGTGTGGCCGCTTTGAGAAATTCCGCTTCCATATCATAGCCATCAAATAATTCGCGTGCAGCATCCAAATGTATCCATCCTTCAATGGCTGCGCGTGATGCGCCTTTATCTGGGCGGACAAGATCATATTGCGCGCCTGTCCACGAGCCAGTAACGACATCCCATCCGTAACTGGCAGGTTTGGTTTGATGAACAATGATAGCCGCTGCAGCACCTTGGCGGCCTGCTTCTTCGAATTTATACGTCCAGCGTCCATAATATGTCATGGAGTTGCCTTTAAAAAGGCTACTGTCTTTTGTCGCAAAGCCAGGGTCATTGACTAAAATCACGACTGTTTTACCTTTAACGTCAACGCCGGCGTAGTCATCCCAATCATACTCATGGGCTACAACGCCGTAACCGACAAAGACAACGTCGCTATCGGTTACGTTAACCGTTTTATCTAAGCGTTTGCTCCAATAGACAACATTAGTGGATTGGTCAGCCGCCATGAGCGGCGCATCATTTTTGGAAATAGACAAGGTTGACGAAGGCAGGGCCGTTGCTTCGGTTAACTCAACAGTTTGGAAATATGTTCCATTAGACCCCATAGGCTCTAAGCCTGCGACTTTCATCTCATCAGCAACATATTGACTCGCAGCAATGCCGCCTGGGGTGCTTGGCGCGCGGCCTTCAAACTCATCAGAAGCAAGACGTTCAATACGGCGGCCAAGGTCAGCGCTGGAAATCAAATCTACGTCATTAACAGGAATCGGGGCCACTTCTGCGGGTTGACAGGCGCTTATGAAGGCTCCGCATATCAGTAGATTAGCCGCTAAATAATTGATACTTTTCATTTTATCACCTTAATCGACATTATTAGCCTATAATCTGCGACATTTTCGCTCATTATAGTGATTTGTCTCTTGCCTTTGCAGTTTGTTCTGTTCAACCACATAAGAGTAATAATGAAAAGTCCGAATTGAATTTTCATACACAGGAGGATATATGCGCAGTTTCCTTACATCATCACTAGGGGCATCATCGCTGCTGGTTTTATCGGCGTCGATTTTAATCGTAGGATGTTCACCTGATACGGACCATTCGCATGAAACTATATCCCATTCAGCGAGTCATGGGCAAGCTTTAGACCCTTCCGACAAAAAAATTGTTGATGCTAAGGACTTTAAATTAGACCCTAATTTGTCCCCAGAATTAAAGACACTAATCACCACTAGTCGTAGTGGGCGTCATGGATATGACATCACAGAATCTCTTACAACGGAGGTCGGTGCGCGCTTGGCTGGCACGCCTGCAGAAGCTCGTGCGCGTGATTGGGCCCTTGCAAAGTTTCGCGAAATAGGCCTTGAGAATGTAAGGGTTGAACCATTCAAAATTCCAGGTTGGGTCAGAGGCGAAGAAACGGCGCAAATCTTAGCGCCTTATCCGCAAAATATGGTTATCACATCTCTGGGCGGCTCTGTTGCAACGCCTGATGGCGGCGTTCAGGCGCCAATCGTGTATTTCGAAACTTTCGAAGCGCTTGAAAATGCGCCTGCAGGCGGTCTTGAAGGCAGTATCGTATTCATTTCTGGTCTGATGAAAAAAGCACATGACGGAGCTGGTTACGGCCCAGCCAACCGCAAACGCCGTAGCGGAGCAACAGAAGCTAGCAAGCGCGGAGCCTTAGCTGTTGTTATTCGTTCCGTTGGTACGGATAGCCATAGATTCCCGCATACTGGACAGATGCGCTACGCCGAGGATGTTAAGCCCATTCCTATCGGAGCTTTGTCTGCGCCTGATGCAGATCAACTAGAGCGTATTTTGCAATCTGGAGAAACCGTTGAAATGAAACTAACGCTCACTCCGCGCGGTACAGGAGAGCAGCAATCTGGAAATGTGATTGGAGAAATTGTTGGCACAGAGCATCCCGATGAAATCATCCTAATTGGTGGTCATTTAGATAGCTGGGATTTAGGGACAGGCGCAGTTGATGATGGCGCAGGCATTGGCATTTCTGCAGGTGCCGCGCAGGTTATTATAGAAGCTGGGTTAAAACCAAAACGCACTATCCGTGTTGTGGCTTTCGGAGCAGAAGAAGTTGGCTTGCTAGGCGGACGGGCTTATGTTGAAAAATATAAAGGTGAACTCGCGAAGCATATTTTAGCAACAGAATCGGATTTCGGTGCAGGGCAACCCTATGAAGTTCATCAAGGCGTTAATTCTGGTCAGGATGTCATTGAACAAATGGCACAGGCCGTAGGGCTTCCTTTTAAAGCAGACAAAGACACTAATGGCGGCCCAGATATTGGCGCCATGCATGACGCGGGAGTTCCAGTCATGCGGTTTCAGCAAAATGGAATTGATTATTTTGACCTGCATCACACGCCCGATGACACATTCGATAAAATAAAGCCCGAAGATATGGGCGTTAATGTCGCTGCCTTTTCAACCATGGCTTGGATAGCGGCCAATAGTGACGAAGATTTTCGATAGAAGAAATCCTATAATAAGAAAGATAAAGCATGTCATTACCTCCTATTCTTCAAGGCCTGCCATTACCAGTTATTGGTTCGCCTATGTTTATTGTTTCAGGCCCAGAGCTTGTTATTGCGCAATGTAAAGCAGGAATCGTTGGGACGTTTCCTGCACTCAATGCGCGCCCATCAGGAACGCTTGAGAAATGGATTGTGCGGATTAAGCTTGAGTTAGAAGAATATAAAAAAGCGAACCCCGACAAAGTTGTCGCTCCGTTTGGCGTAAACCAAATTTGCCATCCGTCAAATAATCGCTTGCAAGAAGATATGGACGTTTGTGTTAAACATGAAGTTCCAATTATCATAACAAGCCTACAGGCTAACCAAGATGTTTATGATGCTACGCATTCTTACGGTGGGATTATTTTGCATGATGTTATTAACATTCGTCATACAAAAAAGGCACTCTCTATGGGGGCAGATGGTATTATCGCGGTATGCACGGGGGCCGGCGGACATGCGGGGCGACTATCTCCGTTTGCTCTCATACCAGAAATCCGCGAGTTTTTTGATGGCCCGCTTTTACTGTCAGGCTCAATCGCCACGGGCGGATCTGTTGCTGCGGCACTGGCCATTGGCGCTGATATGGCTTATATTGGGACGCGGTTTATTGCAGTAGAAGAAGCCAATGCTGACGAAGCTTATAAGCAAGAAATTGTAGACTCGTCTGGCGCTGACATTGTGTACTCATCCTTATTTACGGGAGTTCACGGGAATTATCTTCGCGGCTCTATAGAGAAGGCGGGTATGGATCCTGATAATCTTCCAACAGCCGATAAAAAATCCATGAACTTCGGCTCCGGTGGAAACACCGATGCGAAAGCATGGAAGGATATTTGGGGAGCTGGCCAAGGCGTAGGGAGCGTTCATAGTGCTCCGCCTGTGGCTGATGTTGTTGCGCAAATGCAAAAAGAATATGACGACGCTATTACTCGATTAAATTCATCTATTGTTCAGTAAGCTTTCTGTACGCAACACAATGTTGGCTTGAATGAGCTTTTAATATTTAATTCCGATATCATAATAAGGTCTACGATTAATCGTTGGATTAATTGTATCAAATAATCTTGCATGATTTAATGGGTTAAGTTAGAGGCTATTATATGAGTCTTTTGTAGACGAATTGTTCTTTGGAGGAATATCATGGGGAAAAAGGGGATATTAGGGTTTTTAATACTCTTAATAGTTGCCGTTTTAGTTGGAGTCATTTTCGGACCTTCTAAGATAAGTAAAATGGAAACTGCCGTTCAAAATGATTTGAAAGAGGCAGGATACTCAAATTTTGCGAATGTTAAAATGTCTGGGAATGTGGCGACACTAACCGGTACTGCACCAAGTGAAGCCGCGATGAGCGATGCTGTTAATGTTGCAAAAAATACAAAGTGTCCATTTTGTAAAAAGAAAAACAAAACTTGGCATGAAGTCAATAACAAGTTGGATTTTAAAGCTTTACCAACACAATCACCCTTTAGCTTCTCAGGTGATAAAGCCGAAGATGGCCGTATCGCATTAACGGGTTATGTTGGTAGCGAAGATGAAAAGCTAGCTGTAACAAATAAAGCCAAATCTATTTTTGGTACGAGCTTAGCGAGCATCTCTGTTATTGTCGCAAATGGACAACCTAATAAATCTTGGTCTCGTGTTGTTGAAACGGACATGGAACAATTAGCTCTTCTTAAAAAAGGTCGTTTCATCCTAGAAGACCGGAGTAACTTTATCAGTGGTAACACAGATCAAGTGAGTATTCGCGATCAAATCAACGCGTCTGGCGATAGTGTGCCTGGCGATTATGATTTTGCTGCAAATATCACAGTTGACGGTGCTGCGGCGGTAAATGTGGGCGAGGTGAAGTCAGAAGCTATTTGTCAATCTCTGCTAAATGATTTGAAGAACGGCAAACGTATTTTATTTGCGTCAGCTAAGGCCAACATCACGGGTGCAGAAAGCTTTGATTTACTCAACAGTCTTGCATCAGCGGTCAATCAATGTGCTTCATTCCGTGTGGCTGTTGGTGGCCATACAGATAGTGTTGGAGACGCGGGTTACAATCAACGTCTATCCAAATTACGTGCAGATGCTGTTGTAGCATATCTACGCGATAATAACGTTGATACGAATCGCTTAACCGCACGCGGTTATGGGGAAGCTAATCCTGTGGCACCAAATGATACGCCTCAAGGACGCTCGAATAACCGCCGTATTGAATTTACCGTGACACAGTCACAATAAAAAAGGATATTAATTATGTTAGATAATGGAATTGCATGGATTATTTGCTGGTTGATCATACCTCTGCTTCTCATGGGGCTTTTGGGTTTGCTTTTAGGAATGTTATTTTTCCGCGGTAAAAAGACTGTTGGAGACCTGTCTGTAGAAGGCGAAGGCGCATTGCGCGCAGAGGCTGATAGCCTACGTGCCCGCGTTCAAGAACTTGAAGGCCGCGTGTCAACGCGTGATACTGAAGTCACAGGTCTAAAAGCTAAATTAGCGGCGGCTGCGGCTGGCGCAGCGGCAGCAACTGCAGCGGCGGCTGTTGCAACAAAATCAGCACCAGAAACTACGCAAGCAGAAGGTGATGATGAAAGCTATGCACTTGAATGGCGTAACCGCTATTTGGCTGCGCGTGTGAAGTACCTAGAAGGCCGTTTGGCAGATGCTCCGAAAGCTAAAGCCGTTCCTGTTGTTAAAAAAGCAGCAACGAAAAAGAAACCTGTTGCTAAAAAAGCTAAGCCTAAAGCGAAAGCAGCGTCAGCTCCTAAAGTCCTTTATACAGACGGGCCGACAGATGGTACGCCGGATGATCTTAAGCTGATTAAAGGTATTGGACCAAAGTTTGAGAAAGACTTAACTGGAAAAGGTATTTACTACTTCCGCCAAATCGCGGCTTGGAAAGCTGACGACGTTAAAATGGTTGAAGGTGTGATTGATTCTATTCCAGGACGTATCAAGCGTGACGAATGGGTCAAGCAAGCTAAAGGTCTCGCTAAAACAACGACTAAAAAAGCGAGTTCATCTGCAAAAGGTAAACCTGGCCCTAAGCCTGGCATGAAGCGCAGTGAATTAACAGCAAGTGGAAAGCCGCGTAAAAAGCCTGGACCTAAGTCTAACGGTAAGAGCGCTAAATTAAGTGAAGCGGATGCAAAATTTGCGAAATATTTGGAAAATGTCAGAAAATATGACCCAAAAGCCAATGAAGATGTTGTTCGTGGTATCGTAAAATATTGTGGCATTGCTCTTCGGACACGTGATGGTTCACTCGTGGCATGTTCTGACGAAGCGGAATTGCAGCGTGTTGCTGATGGTTTTGTAACCAAAAAGCTTCAGAAAACATCAGGCCAATTAGACCTTGTTAAAGAGATTTGCCAAGATATGAAAGCTCAGCGTTTTAAGAACCGCGTGACATTCTATTATCTCGGTGCGAAGAAAACTCGTAAACTGGGTATCTTTAAATAAAGAACCGTTTAAATTTATCGCTTAATTCGCGATTATAAAACTAAAAACCCGTTACAAAGCATAGGCTTCGTAGCGGTTTTTTATTGTGTCCACGGGCTATAATTTACGGGCACTTTGGGGCGTGCAAAACTCACTGACCATAACGAACTCTGCCTCGCAAAAGACAATAGCAGCGCCGTATGTATCTGAAGACGGACTAATAACACATGACAACTTAAATTGGATGTGGCCTAATTTCACACCCATGGAAATGGCCTGCCGTCATTGTGGTCAAATTTATCATTGGCCAGAATTTATGGATAGATTGCAACAGGTCCGCGAAGATGTAGGGCGTAGCATTCATATTCTATCGGCTCATCGTTGCGCATTACATAATGCACGAATTGGCGGCGCACCTCTTTCTCAGCATTTACGATTAGCGGCAGATATATCGCTTCACGGACATAAACGTCAAACCCTTATGACAGCTTGCAAAACTGCAGGCTTTACGGGCTTTGGTTATTATCAAACATTTCTTCACATAGATCTTGGTCGCGCCAGACATTGGTATGGCGGCCAGAAAGCGAAATCCTTATGGCAGACCCCTTAACGCTTCCTTTTTCGCTCGGCCTTGAGGCTGCAACTGGAGGGTTGTTCGGCATTGCTGGGACAGCTCTTGGACGCTTTGCAGGCTATTTTGAGCGCAAGCAAGTTTTCCTGCAAGAGCAACAACGCTGGGCCCATGAATATAAATTGCATGAACTTAACATGCAGGCCCGCGCTCAGGAAACGGAAATGGAACTTGCATTGGCGGCACAAGCAGGGTCTTGGGCAGGACTGGAGGCATCTATCAAGGCCGATGCAGCGTTAGGGCAGGCATCCTTATGGGTGGTAAATGTCCTGCGTCTTGTACGGCCCGTTTTAACATTGTTGCTTTGGCTTATAACAGGTTGGATATTTGCACAAACCCAGAATGGCGCAATTGTAGAGGCTGCTGTCTTTGCCGCAACCGCAGCCACATTATGGTGGTTTGGTGACCGCGCTCCAAAACCGAAACATCCAAGATGATTAAATTATCGAGGTATGAAGCGCGCCTTGCTCACACGTTATAACTAAAAATACATGTAAAAACTATGAGCCATATTGCAGGTTTTAATAACTCCCTGCAATTGTGCTTTGCTCTGAATTTTGCTCTATCATAATCGCTACATGCAATATGGCACAGCCTATATGCACCCAATGTCACTGAAAACCTTCCGAAAAGCTTGCAGCTTATCGTGAAAAATATAAGGTGATTTCATGTATAAAAATAAATCTATCGCTGTTACCGGTGCAAGCTCTGGCATTGGGCGTGCTATTGCCCAAATGTTCATTGAGCAGGGGGCGAAGGTTGCGATTAGTGATTTAAAATCCCCAGACAAAACGGCTTCGGAAATTGGTGCGTATGCATTTAAGTGCGACGCGACCAATGAAGGTGATGTAAAAAGCTTTATCGAAAAAGCCCAAGCCGAAAACGGGGCCATTGATGTTTATGTCTCCAACGCAGGCGTTGGCTATGGCGACCCAGGCCACGCCGCAGGCGCAAGTAATTCAGCGTGGAAGATGAGCTGGCAAGTCAATGTTATGAGCAGCGTGTATGCTGCGCGCGCTTTACTCCCTGATTGGAAAGCGCGTGGATCGGGCCGCTTTGTTATCACGGCATCTGCTGCGGGTTTGCTCAACCAAATTGGAAGTGCATCTTACAGCGCAACTAAGCATGCCGCAGTTAGCTTTGCTGAATCCTTAGCCATTCGCCATTGGGATCATGGCATTCGCGCCCATGCTATATGCCCTCAATATGTTCGCACAAATATGACCAAAGATTTTGCAATGGCAGAGAATAGTCGCGACGGGCTTTTAGAGCCCAGTGATGTTGCGCAAGCTTTGTTACTAGCTATGCAAAAGGATGAGTTTCTGGTTTTATCTCACCCTATCGTAGCCGAATATTTCAAACATAGAGCTATGGATCACCAAGGCTATATTACGGGTCTTAATAAGTTAAAGCAGAAAATAGGCGGGGAACATTTACCCGTAAAAAGAGAAAGATAGAATTATGGCCCGTTTTGATTTGTCAGGAAAAGTTGCTTTAATCGCAGGGGCTAGCCGTGGCATTGGCGAAGCTATTGCTCATGGCCTTGCGCAACACGGAGCGACCGTCATTTGTTCAAGCCGCAAACAGGCCGATTGTGAAAAGGTGGCTGAAGCCATTCGGGCCAATGGCGGCAAAGCTGTTTCAGCAGAATTACACCTTGGCGAGTTATCCGATCACGACAAAGTTTTAGCCATGATTGAAAAAGACTTTGGCCGCCTTGATATCTTGATTAATAATGGTGCTACCAACCCGCATTTTGGACCCGCTCATAAGGCCAGCGAAGGGGCGTTTGATAAAACGTTTGAAGTCAACACTCGCGGACCCTATTTCCTAACGACTAAAGCCTTTCCTATGCTAAAGAAAGACGGAGGCGGGGCTGTTGTCAATGTAGCATCTATTGACGGAGTACAGCCTGCAGAGTTTCGTGTGATTTATGGAATGAGTAAGGCTGCGGTGATTGCGATGACACAAGGCATGGCAAAAGAATATTCACAACACGGTGTGCGTGTGAACGCCTTGCTCCCAGGCTTTACCGATACAAAACTTGCGGCTGGATTAAAAGACAACCCTGCTATGGATATTTATATGAATATGAATTTGGCCATTAAACGTATCGCCCAACCCGAAGAAATGGTTGGAGCTGTCTTGTTTATGGTCTCTGATGAGGCAAGTTATTATACAGGCCAGAAGATGATAGTTGACGGCGGAGCTGTGATATAGTGGATACTGACGCTTCGAAAAAAGTAAACCCCACCATTGATATACGCAAGGGCGAAGGGCTAGATATTGACGTCGTGGACGCTGTGTTAAAGCAGTCTGTAAAAGGTCTGCATGGTAGCCCAAAACTCCGGCAATACCCCAGCGGGGCCTCTAACCTAACATATGCTTTGGAGTATGAAGGGCGTTCGCTTGTACTTCGCCGCCCGCCTTTTGGAAAAAAGCCAAAATCTGGTCACGATATGTTTCGAGAATACCGTATTATGCGGGATTTAAAACCTGCGTTTTCCGCTGTCCCAAATGTCTTGTATTACACCGACGATGAAGCCCTAATCGGGGCTGAGTTTTACGTTATGGATAAAGTCGAAGGCCATATTATCCATAAGGATATCCCGTCTGATTGGGGGTGGGGCCCTGCAAAGACACGAGAGCTTTGCGAGACGTTTTTTGATAAGCTCATAGATCTACATCAAGTGGATTATGCCGCGGCAGGATTATCAGACTTTGGCCGCCCTGACGGCTATGTGGAACGCCAAATTTTAGGCTGGAATCGCCGCTTCGGTAAAAGCTGGACCGATGATGTCGGGAAATTTGAAGATGTCCAACAGTGGCTTGTTGATAATATGCCAAAGTCAGAAACTGCGATTTCTATTCTTCACGGGGATTACCGTATAGATAATTGTATTCTTAATCCGTCTAACCCAAGCCAAATAGATGCGGTTTTAGATTGGGAAATATCCGCTCTTGGCGACCCTCTAATGGATTTGGGGAATACTTTATCTTATTGGATTGAAGCCGATGACCCAGCAGCTATGCAAATGATGATAAGACAGCCTAGCGTAGCTAAAGGCATGATGACGCGCCAGGAAATTTTAAACTTCTACGCAGAGCGCACAGGCGCAGATGTCTCGAACTTTCAATTTTATTATGTCTATGGGCTCTGGCGTTTAGCCGTGATTATTCAACAAATTTACGCGCGGTATAAAGGCGGCTTCACGCAAGATGAACGCTTTAAAACTTATGGTGCAATGACGAATGGCTTAGGACAATTAGCGCGTTATAAAATACAAACAGGTAAACTTTAAAGGGTACAATATGACAATGGATTTAGGCATGAGCGACCGCGTGAAACCTCTTGTAGAGGCTGTTCGCGAAATGATGCAAACTGAAATCATGGCCGCAGATGCCGAGTATCACGCTGAAGTTGGTAAAGCTGGCGACCGCTTCCAATTCACAGACCGCCAAACCGAAATTCGCGAAACGCTCAAAGCTAAAGCGCGTGAAAAAGGCTTGTGGAATTTCTGGCTCACAGATTCAAAACGGGGTTACGGCTTGTCAACGGTCGAATATGCTTACCTAGCCGAAGAAATGGGGTATTGCTTGCTTGGGCCAGAGATTTTTAATTGCTCTGCACCTGATACAGGGAACATGGAAGTCCTAGAGCGCTACGGCACGGAGGAACATAAAGAAACTTGGCTCGCGCCTTTACTCGAGGGCAAAATTCGGTCTGCATTTTTGATGACAGAACCTGATGTAGCGTCTTCCGATGCAACGAACCTTGAATTCTCTGCCGTAAAAGATGGTGATGAATGGGTATTTAACGGCGAGAAATATTGGTCATCTGGCGCAGGTGATCCGCGGTGTCAGGTTTATATATTGATGGCACGTACGGCTCCGCGCGGGGGTGATGTCCCGCGTCACAATCAACATTCTATGTATGTTGTTCCTGCAGATACACCTGGCATTACTAAGGTGCGGGCAATGCAGGTCTTTGGAAATGATGATGCCCCGCATGGCCATTTACATATGCGCTTTGAGAATGTGCGAGTGCCTGCGGACGCGCTATTAATCGGTGAGGGACGCGGTTTTGAAGTCTCCCAAGGCCGTCTTGGGCCTGGCCGTATTCATCATTGTATGCGTGCCGTAGGGCAGGCGGAACGCGCGCTTAAACTTATGTGTGAACGTTCGCTTAGCCGGACAGCTTTTGGACGCCCACTCGCGAAACTTGGGCAAAATTACGACATAATCGCAGAGTGCCGCATTGCCATAGAGCAGGCGCGCCTATTGTGCCTAAAGGCTGCATGGATGATGGATCAAGGAGATGCGCGCGCCGCAGCGCCGTGGATTTCTCAAATCAAAGTAGCCGCGCCAAACATGGCACTTAAAGTTATAGACGAAGCTATGCAAATGCATGGCGGAACGGGTGTATCACAGGACACACCGCTGGCGAATATGTATGCAGGGATGCGGACGCTGCGTTTTGCTGATGGTCCCGACGCGGTTCATCGTATGCAAGTTGCGCGTAAGGAATTAAAACCATATACAAACCAAAAGGTTTAAATTTAAAGGTTTCTAAATGCCCAGTTTTGATATTGTTTCAGAAGTTGATACGTCTGAAGTGGAAAACGCCGTGCAGAATGTTATGCGCGAAATATCCGTACGCTATGACTTTAAAGGCTCCAAATCGAACGTCGAAGCAAAAGACGGCTCTATTCTGGTTATTGCTGATGATGAACTTAAACTCAAACAGGTTCATGAAGTTCTGCGCGGGCAATTACATAAGCGCGGAATTGAACCAGGGCAGCTTGATTATCAAAAAATAGAACCAGCAACAGGCATGACAGTGCGTCAAAACATCCTTGTCAAAGAGGGCATAGACAAGGAAATGGGTAAAAAAATAGTCAAAGATATCAAAAGCGCAAAGATGAAAGTTCAAGTCGCCATACAGGGAGAGAAACTTCGCGTGTCGGGTAAAAAACGTGATGACCTTCAAGCGGTCATGAAGTTTGTCAAAGACATGGGATTAGAGCAGCCCGTGCAATTTAAAAACTTTCGGGATTAAATCCGAATTTTTCACAGGCCATGCTAGTAATAATACGATGCTAGTTATAAATATATTTCGTCTATTTATGCGACATATTGGTCTTCTTGTGTAACAAACGGAGCTTTTAAAACGACCTTATCAATTTCTGATAATATTTCCGAAAGCTTGACGGGTTTACCTAAAGTTCCGTTCATGCCAATGTTTTTACATAACCGTTGTTGTTGATACTGAGGGTCAGCCGTTAAGGCGATTATTGGTACATTTGCAAAGAATTCATCGCAACCACGTATTGCTAACGTGGCTTCGATACCATCCATGACTGGCATATGGATATCCATAAGGACCAAATCAAATTCCTGAGCCTCTAAAGCCTGTATGCCTTCAACACCATTATTGGCTGTCACAATTTCTTTGACGAGAGAGCCTAGCAAAGACTTTACTACAAGATGATTAGTTGGATTATCATCGACAACAAGAACTCTTAAATTATCATATTCACTTGATTTAGGCGCATTGTCCTTCAAAAGTTTTTCAACCAAAGAGCGGTTTATCAACTTCTCTTTTTTGGTGCTGTCATCAGAATTTTGTGTTTTTATAGGCAGGCTTAAGGCAAAAATTGAGCCTTGACCGGGTGTGGAATCTAAAGTGATCCGGCCACCCATAAGTTCAATGATATTTTTTGTGATACTCATCCCAAGCCCCGTTCCGCCGTAACGTCCAGAGATCGTTTTGTCGGCTTGTGTGAAGGCTTCAAATATATTGGATTGTTGCGCCTTCGTCATGCCAATGCCGTTATCTTTCACGGCCGTTACAAGGAAAGATTGTCCCGCTTTTTCAACAAGAGTTTGGATGACTATAATTTCACCACCTGCTGTAAATTTGATAGCGTTAGATAAAAGGTTATTCAGACATTGTTCGAATCTGAAATCATCAAAATGCATTTGCTCAGGGACATTAGCATCAATTTGACAGCTTAGATTTATATTACTGGTTTTAGCTTTTTCATGCCAAAGTTGACAAAGCGTTTCCACACATTTTCGCGGGGACGTCACGCGAGGATTGAGTTCAAGCTTGTGTTCTTCAAGTTTTGCATGTTGCAGGGTTTCATCTAAAATGCGGATAATTTTTTCAGCTGATGTCTGAATGAGTTCTAATTTAGGATTGATTTCAGGGTTATTATGATGATGGATTAAAGCGTCAGAAATGCCAATAACGGCATTCATGGGCGTACGCATTTCATGTGATAGACGGCCAATAAAGTTATTTTTGGCCTTAAGTGTGTTTTGCGTATTTTCAGTTACCTGACGGAGTTCATTTTGGACACGAATAATATTCGTAACATCAGTAAAAAAGCATGTGACTCGCGTGATTTCACCATCTTTAGAAGGTTGAGGAATGAAGTGACTTTTAAGCCAAACAGAACGACCATTATCGCCACGAACACGGTAAGTCACTTCCCAAGGTTTTTGACTTTTTATACCTTTTTTCCAAGTCAGTTTAGACTTCGCATTATCATCAGGATGAATCAGTTGCTCAAACTCTTGCATGTTCAAGTTTCCAGAAGCATCCGTGCGAAAGTGATGACGTATCACATCACCATGTATTACTAATTGGCCTGTTTCGCGCCTATATGTTCCGTAACCTGATTGGCTACTATCCAAGGCTAGCTTTAAAGCATGCTTTTCAACATAATCCGTAGTGATGTCATCTCCCGTCAAGAAAAGGCGTTCATCGCTCGATACGGATTGCTTGATTTGAATATGACGGCCTGATGGCGTAAAGAGGTTCAGTTTTTCAAAGGGTCGGGGAGCGGCACTATCATTAATTTCGGTCTTTTTCATAAGCTGATCAACGATTTCAGCTGTAGTAGATTCTCCAAAGTACCCTTTCTCAATAAGAGATGTTAAAACTAACTCGTAAGGTAGAGGGTGTGGAAGCTCTGATAAATTAAAATCAAGCTCTAAAAGATCGCGCGTATATTCACTAATAAATTCGACATTGAAGTTTTTATCAGAAATTATGATGATCTGTTGATTGATATGACTGATTTGATCAAGCCAATCGTAAGACACCACTTTGTCCACGTCATTTATTATCAGTTCAGTCATATACTAAGCCCGTATATTTAGAATACTTTACAGAATCACTGTTGATAACAATATGTTTGATTGATTAACATTTTATTCCCAATCATAGCTTTAACGTTATTATGTTACGCGATGATGCTACTAGGTTTTTGTCAAGTTTAAGGGGGGCTTTGCACGCAAGTTAGTCTATTGATAAGGTTGTCTTTTTTTACGCTTTAATACAAGCACGACCAACCATTTCCGCGCTAGCTACTATCATAATAATAACGTCAAATGTTGGGAGTTTAACTTTTATAAGCGGCGTATCGAAGGCTATCTCACCCAACTGCACGCCTATAACTGGTGCCGCGAGGGAGAATTGAACTCCCGACCTCATCATTACCAATGATGCGCTCTACCACTGAGCTACCGCGGCTTATAGTTAAGTCGTGCTAAATACAGTAAATGTTTATCAGCGCAACATATTTAGTCGCGATTGCTCTCAAAAAAGGTCAATCCTTTAACTGCGTACGCAAATATTTCGTAAAGTTATCTGCCATAATTTCGACGCCTGCCTTGGTCGGATGCAATCCGTCGGCTTGTAGCAACTCTGGTCTGCCAATGACCCCGTCAAGTATGGACGGAAATAACAACACCTTATACTCTTTAGCTAAGGCAGGATAAATTTCCGCGTATGAGCGGCCTATCGGACCAAGGCGTTCAAGTTGAGGGGTGGCGACGCCAGCGAGAATGACTTGCATCCCGTCATCTTGGGCACGTTCAATTATGGTCTGTAGGTTTTTGCGCGTTTTTGACGGCGATACACCTTGTAAAAAGTCATTTGCACCAAGTGCAAGAACAAGCACATCTGCATTCGCAGAGCCTACACTCCAATCGTAACGCGCAAGGCCATTTGCGCTATTGTCTCCTGATACGCCTGCATTAACGACTTCGGTTTTATAACCAGCAATCTTCAGGCGCTCCTGTACTTGTTCTGGCCAAGCATCAGTTTGCGCCAAACCGTAACCTGCCGTCAGACTATCACCCAAAAAAATGATTTTCGTAGAATTTTTTGCAAGGGTTGACTGCGCTTGTGTGTGAAAACCATCGTTCGGTGCAGTAGTCTGCGGCTGCGGTGTAGCTTGGCTGTTCCCACAAGCGGCTAAGGCAATAGCTGCTAGCCAGCACATCACAGTTACTTGAATTTTATATCTCATGATTTGCCTTAGAAGGAAAAGAAAATTAGGGATGTTCATTATCAGCATTCACTATAGCGTATGATGACATGGCATGACATCCCACAAAGGATAAATATATCGTGACAAGAAAAATAAGAGTGCGTGAGCAAGACGGCAAATTACAGAACTTAGCCTTAAGCTTACAGAATGTGTATTTAACTCTACCCGCGATTTCTGGGCCCGTGAATATATTACGCGGCGTTGATTTATCCGTTAAGTCTGGTGAGAGCCTTGCGATTATTGGCCCGTCAGGTTCGGGAAAATCCTCTCTAATTTCCATGTCATCTGGCCTTGAGAAGCCCACTTCAGGTGATGTGTTTTTATTAGGGCAGAAAATTAACACGCAAAGTGAAGATCAACTGGCTCGTTTGCGTCGTGGTCGGGTGAGTATGGTGTTCCAATCCTTCCATTTACTCCCAACAATGACGGCTTATGACAATGTCCGTGTGCCGCTTGAAATTGCTAAGTTAGACAATATTGATGCGCGTGCACAAAATATTTTACAAGATGTTGGGTTAGGTGACCGCTTACATCATTATCCCGGTCAATTATCTGGCGGAGAACGTCAACGGGTTGCTATTGCCCGCGCACTCGCCAGCGACCCAGAGCTTGTTTTTGCAGATGAGCCAACGGGAAACCTTGATCAGAAAACGGGGCAGGGTGTTGCCGATATGCTATTTGATATTGCCAAAATGCGCGGTACAACTTTGATATTAGTCACGCATGATCTTACCTTAGCTCAGCGTGCCGACCGTATTGTGACCATGAATAACGGACTACTTGAAGATAGCTCTAGCCAAGGCCGCGCAGAATGAATCGCGCAGCCCTTAAAATAGCCATCCGTGAATTATCTGGCGGACTTAAAGGGTTTTGGATTTACCTTGCCTGCATCATACTGGGTACCGCAGCCATTGCCTCTGCGGGCTCTGTGACCGAAGTGTTTTCCCGTGGGTTAGCTAATGAAGCCAGAGTTTTACTTGGCGGTGATGCTATGTTTTCGGTCAGTCAAAGACAATTCACCCAAGAGGAACGAGATTTTATCGCGAAACTTGGGCAAACAACTGAGAGTGCGGGGCTTGATGTTATGGCAAGCGTTGATGAACACCGCCGCCAAGTTAACTTGCGCGCTGTTGATGAAAAATACCCGCTTGTGGGAGCTGTATCCTTAAGCGGCGGGCAGGGCGATTTTCAAACAGCTATAGCGCAAATAGGCAATGCGTGGGGGGCTGTTGTAAGTCAGTCCTTCCTCGACGCGTTTGAAGTAAAGGTTGGTGACAATATCCAATTAGGACAAATCAACGCTATTATCACGGCGCGGCTCGACGGAACGCCTGATCGTATTGGTACGCCGGGGTCGTTTTCTCCCGAAGTTATGATTAGTTTTAAGGCTTTAAAAACCGCTGACGTTATGGGACCAGGGCAAATTTTCGCAACGGGGTTTCGGGTGAAGTTTCATGAGGCTATTGAGGGTTTTAACGCTGTTAAAATAGACGCAAAAGAGACCTTCAAAGATGCTGGACTGCGTATCCGTGAACCATCCGATGCTGTAGATGGATTGCAAAACTTACTAACGACTTTAAATAGCTTTCTCGCTATTATAGGCATTGCTTCACTGGTCGCAGGCGGTGTTGGTGTAGCACAAGCGACAACGTCATTTCTGGATACGCGTATTGCATCAATAGCCGCGCTCAAGGCCTTGGGCGCAGATTCGCATACCATCCGTACAGCCTATATGCTGCAACTTGGTATATTGGCATTTATAGGGGCGCTAATCGGTATATTTATTGGTGCGGCCGCGCCATATTTACTCATCTCTTTATCAGCAAATGGCATAGCGTTGCCGCAAACATTGGGTATCTATCCTGTACCGTTACTCAAGGCTCTCATTCTGGGTTTATTGGCCGCGATTATTTTTGCACTCCCCGCTATTGGCCGCGCGAGAGCAACACGCCCCGCAGCTTTGTTTCGCCAGCTCACAGAGCAATCTCGTGTGAAAACTCCAGTAATAGAGAAAATAGGTGCCTTTAGCGCAGCAATATTACTCGCAGCATTAGCTATATTCTCAAGCGCAAATGCAGGCGTCACGGCTGCTTTATTGTTAGGGGCAATCATTGCATGGGCTATATTTTTACTAGCCGCCTATTGTGTAAGAAAGCTTGCGCAAATACTTTCCAAGAACGCCAAAGGGTTTTGGCGGTTGTGCCTATCCAACCTTGGCGGGCCAGGGTCATTAGCCCCCACGATTGTGCCTTCTTTGGGCTTGGGGTTAGCCTTGCTCACATTAGTCGCGTCAGTTCAAGCTAATTTACTACGGCAAATCAGTGAAACTGCACCCGAAAGTGCGCCGTCACTTGTTTTTTCGCAAATCCCCAATGCTAATATAGATGAATTTGACGCTATCATAGCAGCCAATAGCATTGAAATAACTGACCCTGATTTATTTCGGCGCGCACCATTTTTACAAGGCCGTGTTATGTCTTTAAACGACATTCCCATCGATAAAGATAAGGTCGCGCCTTCAGAACGCTGGGTTGTGCAGGGCGAAACAAGTTTAACATACTTAGCCAAAAAACCACCTGAAGCAGAACTTGTGGAGGGAGAATGGTGGGCGCAAGACTATGCGGGTGATCTACAAGTTTCTGTAGAAGTTGACGTTGCGAAGGGTTTGAAAGTTGGCCTAGGCGATACCATAGAATTTCGAATTTTTGGCCGAAACGTTAAAGCTGAAATCACATCACTGCGCCGTGTGGACTGGGGAACCTTTGGGATTTCATCCAACACCGCCTTTATTTTGTCCCCCGGAACGCTCGAAGCTGCGCGTCCATACCATGTTGCTATTGCTAAGACGCCACCAAAGACGGAAGAGGCAATCATTACATCTATTGGGCAGGTATTACCGGATGTCATTGTGTTTCAAACACGCCAAGCATTAGCAACTGCGGCGCGGCTTTTTGGGAATATCGCGACAGCTGTGAATGCAGCCGCTGCGATTGTTACGATTGCGGGGCTTCTTGTTCTGCTGGGGGCATTTGCGGCCATGGCCAGAAAGCGCCAAACAGAATCTGCTTTGCTTAAAGTCTTTGGAGCAGAGCGCAGAACTATTCTCGCGCTTTATGGTGCTGAATTTGCTTTTGCAGGCGCGGCAGGAGCTTTGATCGGGGCAGGCCTTGGTATAGCGGGAGCATACCCGATTGTAACTCAGGTTTTTGAGGCACAATGGCGTTTCCCGTGGAAAGAAAGCCTTGGCATAGCGGGGCTTGCAATTACTGTGTCGGCATTTGGCGGTATGAGCGTTGGTATTGCAACGCTGCGCCAGAAACCTGCACGTATATTTAGCGCGGCTTAAAGCTTTAATGTGGTGTTTTAGAGGTTTAGTTTAAGAATTGCAGACTTCTGGGCGCACCCAAATTTTCGTCTCGCAAATTGGGCCAAGGCAACCTTTAACTTTCAAATCACCTGTTTTGGAGACTTTCAAGGTAGACTTATAATTTTTTCCATTGCGAGGGTTAAAGATACGTCCTTGAAATTTCTTTTCCGATTTAGGATGAAATTCATTCAAAACTCTAGCGCCCTTAACGCCTTGTAACGGCACAGCCGTTTCAGGTGTTAATTCATCATATTTCGCATCATTCGCAAATTTTAGAACATCCCCACATATGCCAGAAAGTCCGCAATCACTGATATTGACAACGGAATTGCCTTTATTTGTTACCCATGACCCGTAAATTGAAGTCCCACAGGTTAAGGCGCTAGGCGCAGAGCTTGTAACGGCCTGCGCATTAAACGCAGAGCCTAACAAAGCGGCGCCAAGAACCAATGATTTTGTCAATTTTTGCATAGTCGGTCAATCTCAAAGAGGCTGGGGAATTTTATTCCTTATAAGGCTTCGTTAGGTAAAATGCTTATGACGTTTCATCCATTTTCCTTCACCAATGGGTGAGTATTCATATCATTTTTGTGATGTGGATATGAATCAGATTGTGTTACTTATTGTTACGTCTGGGCTTTATTGAGCGTTTCAATCTTGTAATTTTGCGGGTCTTTATCTTGAAAGATAAGCCTTGAAATAGACGATAAGCTGTTTAATTTAGACTTATGCCCAAAGCTGAAACCCCTAAGAAACTGACAAAAGACGAGCGTTTGGCAGAGCAATTGCGAGCAAATTTAAAGCGCCGCAAGGCTGCGACACGCAAGCAAAAGTCTCAATCCGAATTGAATAGAAGGTTAGAGCAAAAAAACACCCCATCTTCGCCTTGAATATGCCATGACGGGCAGTAATTATTCAGTGATTCTGAAACTTAAGGCGTAATTATGGACAAGATTGTCATTGAGGGTGGATTTCCATTAAATGGAGAGATTGCGATTAGCGGGGCCAAAAACTCTGCTATCAAATTAATGGCTGTAACGCTGTTAACTGACGAACCTATCATATTGAAAAATATGCCAAAACTTCGCGACACACGTTCTATGGCACATCTTTTAACCCATATGGGCGTTGAGGTTGAAGAAGGCCCAGAAGCTCAAATGACGCTCCATGCTAAAAGTTTGAACGGAACTACAGCCCCATATGAGCTAGTCCGAAAAATGCGAGCTACTTTCAACGTGTTAGGGCCATTACTTGCCAGAACGGGTAAAGCCAAAGTTTCTTTGCCCGGCGGCTGTGCCATTGGCGCAAGACCTGTTGATTTACACCTCAAAGCCCTCAAAGCCTTAGGAGCTGACATTCAACTTGAAGAAGGATATGTGAATGCTGAGGTCAAAAACGGCCTTATTGGCGCAGAAATCACATTTCCATTTGTCAGCGTCGGAGCAACAGAACACACAATGCTTGCAGCGGTTTTGGCAAAAGGCGAGACAGTTTTATATAATGCTGCCCGCGAACCAGAAATTATCGACTTAGCCGAATGTTTAAACGCAATGGGCGCGAAAATCACAGGAGCAGGACGCTCTGAAGTTCACATAGAGGGTGTATCAAGCCTGTCTGGGACCACCCATTCTGTTGTGCCTGACCGCATTGAGGCAGGCACTTATGCTTTGGCTGCGGCGACAGCTGGCGGATCTGTACGGCTTACCAATATTCGTTCTGACCATTTAGGGTCGCTTTGGCCGCTCATTGCGCAAGCTGGAGCAAAAGTCAGCCTCGATGAAACAACGGTGTTAATAGAGCGCGGCGGCGGGCGTCCAAAACCTGTCGATGTGGATACAATGGCTTACCCTGGATTTCCGACAGACTTGCAAGCGCAATTTATGGCCTTTATGTGCCTAGCAGATGGTGTTTCGATAATTCGTGAGAATATTTTCGAAAACCGTTTCATGCATTGTCCAGAATTATCGCGCATGGGCGCAGATATAACCGTGACTGGCCGCGAGGCGATTGTGCGCGGTGTTAAGGAGTTTCGCGCTGCGCCCGTCATGGCTACGGACTTACGGGCATCGGCCTCTCTGATTAATGCAGGGCTCGCCGCGCGCGGAGAAACTCACATTGGACGCGTTTATCACCTTGACCGCGGCTTTGAACATATAGAAGTTAAGCTTGGTCAATGCGGCGCACGTATTTGGCGCGAAAAAGAATAAGGTGAATAATAGGGCCGATGGATAAATTAAAATTAATAGCGTCCGACCACGATGACCTTGCCATTATCGCTGCGGCCCTCCAAGATGCGATAGTCAAAGTTAGCGGTCTTCATTATGATAAAACTGCGCGGGCCTTAACTCTGCGCATGAGCCGTTTTCGGCATGAAGCCAACAACCCTAAAAACAAAGCTAACCGCGTTGAGGCTGGATTGCGTATAGACGGAGTTTTGTCCCTTCAAAGCCGCGGGATAGACCGCGCTAACCCTGAAGCTTTTGCTGTTATCTTGGATGTAAAGTTTACATCCGATGACGAATTATCAGGAACGATTGATATTGTCTTTGCGGGCGGCGGAGAGATACGCGCGCACGTCGAAGCTCTCGATGTTATATTAGCCGATACAGACAATATGCGTGAAACAAAAATAATCCCTTCGCACGACACATGAGAGAAGACGAAGATATCATTGGTGAAAATGAGCATTACGTCTCTGAGCTGCATATTGATCCAGAAAGCCTCCCGATCACGTCCATTGAAATGCAGCATGAGCGCCGCGTCGCCATTTTCGACCTCTTAGAAGATAATGCGTTTCGAGTGCTAGATAGCGAAAAAGGTCCTTATGTTGTGACTTTAAGTTTAAAGGATGGGCAACGCCTGATATTTGATATTATAGGTACAACGGGAACTGACAAAGGTCAGTTTCAAATTTCACTCGTCCCGTTTCGCCGGATTGTCAAAGATTACTTTTTGATCTGTGAGAGTTATCACAATGCAATTCGAACGGCGACATCAGCACAAATTGAGGCGATAGATATGGGTCGGCGCGGATTACATAATGAAGGCTCTCGGCTTTTATCGGATAGTCTGCGCAACCAAGTCGAGATAGGGTTTAACACTTCACGGCGATTATTCACGCTCATCTGTTCACTTCATAGGCGCCCAAAATGAAACAGGCTTTGCCGCAATCAATTTTATTTGTCTGCCAACTTAACTCGGTACGCTCACCTATGGCAGAAGGGCTTATGCGGGCTGCATTTCCAAATGTCGGGGACGTCCGTTCATGCGGACTTTATGTTGGAGACGTAAATGACTTTATGGTCACGGTGATGCGCGAAAAAAGCATAGACATGAGCGACCATGAACCTAGCGCATTGGCAGATTTTCAGGATATGAAATTTGATCACGTCATTGCCTTCACAAAAGACACCTATGATGCCGTTAAAACTGTGTTTGAAGATGCTCCTAATACCACAACTGAACTTTGGCCTGTGGTTGATCCTGGTGAAGGGTCACTTGATGTAAGGGCTATGTTGAATAATTACCGAGCAATTCGTGATAATATTGACGCACGTTTGCGTAGAACCTTCATTGAGGCTGAATAAAGGCTTTAAATGGTTACAAAAGCCCTTATATAGGGGGCCTGTTACTGAGTTGCCTAAAGGGATTTGAATTGGCTAAAGAAGAATTATTAGAATTTGAAGGTGAAGTCGTTGAACT
>JBDVGI010000291.1:0-2847 GCA_039962885.1 Litorimonas sp.
AGGGCGTTATGCTTTAAAATTGCTCGTAGGCCTGCCTGATAATGCGGGTATTTTGGCAACCAGCCAAGCTCTGCTTTGGCGCGGCTTATATCGACTCGCTTGGTTTCCGCATAAAATGTGCGGGCCATAGCTGAAATTTCAGAGCTATCTACGGATACGGTTTTTGGCCGCGCCGCATTAATCAAATCAGCGGCGTAATACAGTACATCTTGGGGCGGGGCGGGGTGGCCATCGGCAAGGTTATAAATGCGCTGCGGACTGGGCTTGGCGATAGATTTCAGCAAGGCGCTGCATATATCTTCAACATGAATTCGGTTCACAATATGACCGTCTTTTATCACAGCTCGCGCCTTGCCTGTGCGTAATTTTTCAAACGGATTTCGCGCTTTGCCATATATGCCCGCAAGCCGAAAAATATGGACAGGCCATCCTGTTTCAATCCAAGCGATTTCAGCATTGGCGCGGGCTTTTCCGCGGCGCAGGCTCGGGTTAACGGGGCTGTCTTCATACGCCCATTCTCCGCTAAGGTCACCATAAACACTAGTGGCCGATAGGTAGCCTATCCATGCGGATGTTTTCGGATGAAAATTGGATAAAATTGCTAAAATTGGATCTGCAAAACTCCGCGAAATATTGCTGGGGGCTATCTTGTTGAAGGCTGTCTTAAAAGGCGGCACAGAGCTTACAATGACATCCGCCGTTTCAAAGGCATGTTTAAGCTCAGGCGAGGCGGTTGGCGTCAAAGGAATTTCTGTGACACCATTTATGCAAATAGGTTTTGCGCGGCGCGTTGCGCTCACATCATAGCCATTGGCTTGTAAATGTGCAATAAAAGCCCGCGCCGTATAGCCAGCTCCCAAAACAAGGGCCGATTTAGATGACTGTCTTTTAACGCTGTTCTGCATTGCGATATGATGGGGCTCTGGGGTATTAAGGTTTATGACAAAGCGATTGATATGGATTTGGGCTGCGATTGCAATGGGTTTAACACCCATAGCGCAAACGGCAATGGCCGAAGATTTAACGCAAGAATTTGATGAAAAGCATAAAGCCTGTTTAGAACGCATCGCCGTTGATGAAGATATTGCCTATGAAGAGGCGTTGATTTGGCGCTCACAGGGCGGTGGCCGGCGTGCCAAACATTGTGTGGCTATGGCTTTATTTGCGCTTGGGCAACCTGATGAGGCGGCTTTTAAGCTTGATAAACTCGCCAAAGCAAGTGACGGAGGTACGCCAGAGATGCGGGCAGATTTTTATTTTGAAGCCACGAATTTTTGGCTCGATGCCAATAATCCAGAGCGCGCCTATCAGTCGGCGACTGACGGGTTAAAGCTGAAATATGATCATGAAGAGTTACGGATTGCGCGCGCACGGGCTTATGCCAAGGCGGGGCGTTATGATTACGCGCAAACGGATTTAACCTCTGTTTTAACTTTATCGCCAAACCGTATTGACGCGCTTCGCTACCGCGCAGACGCCCATTTCAATCAAGGCGATTTAGGAAAAGCTAAGGTCGATATTGAACGGGCTTTAGACCTTGACCCGACGATTATTGAAACGGCTGTTTTACGAGGCCGCATAAATGAAGCGATCCGTAAGGCTAAGAGCGAAGATAACACGCCTGCTAAATAACAGGAAGCCAATAGCGAGGCTGTCTCGCTATTGTTCCTCTTGAATATCGAGCGTGTCCAAGAAGAACTCTAAAATTTGACGGTCTCTATGGATGCGGTTTTCTGTTTTCCGAAATCCGTGTTTCTCTCCCGGATAAGTCATAAGCCGCATATTGTGTGCGCCGCGTTTTTGCATAGCGTCCATCAATTTAATAGAGTGGCGGAAAACTACATTATCATCAGCCATGCCGTGAATAAGCAGCATAGGCTCCGTCAAGCCGTCCAGATGGGTAAAGACGGAATTGTTTTCATAGGCCCCAGCTGTGTAATTTTCGGACTTAGGGTTTGGACTACCTAGATAACGCTCGGTATAGGCCGTATCATAAAGCGCCCAATCGGTAACGGGCGCGCCCGCAACCCCAGAGGCATATTGGTTGGTTTGCGCGAGCATATGCAAACTCATATATCCGCCATATGACCAACCATAAATACCCATGCGATCAGGATCAATAAAGCTTTGAGACTTCAGCCAATCTGCACCCGTACTTTGGTCAATAACTTCGGCTTTGCCCATGGCGCGATAAAGAACATCCTCAAACGCTTTCCCGCGATTGGTTGCTCCGCGTCCATCGAGGAAAAACACGACAAACCCATGATGGGCTAACATGTTGGCAAAATCATTGCCGCCCCATTGATTGCTTACCCGCTGTACGCCTGGGCCATTATATACAATCGTAACACTTGCGCGTTTCTCTCCGGGTTTCATATCTTTGGGTTTGAAGATTTTGTAATCAAGTTTTGTGCCGTCGGATGCCGCAATTTGTCCGAATTCTGGCGTGATGCGGTTTTCCATATACGGGGCATATGGATGGGTTTCATTTAAGGCATTTTCATTCAGCCAAGCGAGCGGCTCTCCGTCTGTTTCATAGGCGCGAAGCTGCGGCGGTGTTGTCACCGAATTATGATAGCCAAGATAGCGTGAGCAATCCCCATTAAACGCGTAGAAATTTTGACCATCACGCTGCGAAACCTGCTCTATTAACGGCGAGTTCAAGCTCGCCCCTTCTTCTGGTTTTGGCGCAGCGAGATTAACTTTAAAGACGTGCGTGGAGAGAGGGTTATCCTGCCAGCCAGAGACATAGGCTGTTTCGTCCGTTTGGCATAAAAGTCCGCGCATTTCTAACGTATCAGGTGTTAAGGCGGTCGCCTGACCATCAGCACTGATTTTGAAAAGTTG
>JBDVGI010000292.1:0-2827 GCA_039962885.1 Litorimonas sp.
GGTCAACTCCTATTGCGGAATATGTCTATAAAACAGGAACGGATAACGGTAAACGTGTGCAAGCTTTGGGTGGCGCTAAAAATCATTTGATTGTTATGCCAGATGCTAACCCTGAAGTGGTTGCGGATGCGGTCATTGGTGCTGGTTATGGTGCAGCAGGGCAGCGCTGTATGGCTGTGTCAGTGATTGTTGCAGTTGGTGAGCAAACCGCGGATGATTTAGTTAAGGTACTGGCTCCGAAAGTCGCTAAATTGCGCGTGGGTCCAGGTGACGATCAGTCGTCTCAATTAGGACCCGTCATTACCAAAGCTTCTCAAGAACGCGTCAAATCATTAATTACAAGTGGTGTAGAAGATGGTGCGGATTTAATTCTTGATGGCCGCGATATTTCCGTACCAGGGTATCAAGATGGCTTTTTCGTCGGATGTTCTTTATTTGATAAAGTGAAACCAGATATGGCTATTTACCGTGAAGAAATTTTCGGACCCGTATTGGTTATTGTTCGCGTCAAAACATATGAAGAGGCCAAGAAGTTGGTTATAGATCATGAATATGGAAATGGGGCTGTCATTTATACGCATGACGGCGGAGTTGCTAGAGATTTTTGTCAAACTGTAAATATTGGGATGGTTGGTGTAAATGTCCCTGTTCCTGTTCCTGTTGCCTATCATAGTTTTGGTGGCTGGAAGCGGAGTCTGTTTGGTGATCATCATATGCACGGACCTGAAGGCATCAGATTTAATACGCGTTACAAAATGATAACGACGCGTTGGCCAGAAAATGAGAGTGCAGGAATAAGTTTCCGTTGCGGTACATCAGAATAATTATAAACCTATTTAAATAGAGAAGGCTTTAAGCATGTTATTGTACTACACAAGCGGCGCGTGTTCCCTTGGGCCCCACATTGCTTTAAAGTGGAGCGGAGCGGATTATAAAACAAAGAGTATGCCTTTCGGTGACAAATCGTTAGAAACGATATCGAACTCAGCAAGGGTTCCTATTTTGGACCTAGAAGACGGCTCACTCCCTCTTACACAATCACCTGCTATTCAAAAATATCTTATCAGGAATTATCCCGATGCTGATATTGGCGGAGATGCTAGTGATGAATCCGAAATCGATCGATGGTTGTCATTTCTAGCGAGTGATTTGCACCCTCCTTTTCACTCTGTTTTTGTACCAAATAGATATACTGACGCAAAGGATTCATTGTCTCATAAACAGGTAAGGTCTGCTGGCGAAAAATTAATTCGCGCCGAATTAACCCGATTGGAAAATCAGTTGGAGGGACGGGAATATATTGTGGGTAATCGTAAAACGGTTGTTGATGCCTATGCATTTCCGATGCTCAGGTGGTCGATTGAGAAGCTTTCTAATGGCTTGGATGATTATCCAAATGTCATGGGTTTACATAACCGCATTCAAGCAGATCCAGCCGTTCAAGATGTCATGAAAGAGGAAGGTCTCATCTAAACTGCGAAAATTATTTCGATAAGGTAGGACTATTTAAGTAAGGAAATATTATGACTGTTGATAGTCAGAACATAATCGAAAATTTTTATAAGGCTTTGGGTCAAGGGGATTTGGATACAATTAGTCAGTTGTTCAGTCATGATATAGAGTGGACTGAAATGGCTGGCTTCCCATATGGCGGCGTTTATATCGGAATGGACGCGATAACCGCGAATGTTTTTGGAAAACTTGGCGATGAATGGATTGGATTCGGTGTAGACGTTGAAGAATATGTATCGTTAAAAAATCGCGTGGTTGCACATGGGAGATATCGAGGTGTGAATAAAGCCTCCGGTAAATCAATCGATGTGAAGATGGTACATTCATGGACCGTCGCTGATGGTAAAATCACAAAGTTTGAACAATATACGGATACGCACCTCGTACAGGCGGCGATGTAAACAAGTCGAAATTGTGTGAATTTCTACTTTTGTAAAGTTAATTGATGCCTATTTCGATAGTTTCCCCACTATTGAAATAGGCGTTGCCCATTACATGATTGCCGTAAAATGAATATAATACAGTGTTTAAACTAACCTCAATTAAATCTGGATTTGCAGAGAATGGTTCTATTCGTACGACTATCTCTCGGAATTACAGAGGCATTTTAGTCTGTATATTTGGCGGCATGGCATCGATGTGGTTATCGGAACATTACGCTACGCCAGTTATGTTGATAGCCTTGCTGTTGGGGCTGGCCATGAATTTTCTGAACGATGATGTTCGTATACGGCCGGGTATTTTATGGGTTGCTAAAGGATTACTACGAATTGGTGTGGGGCTTTTAGGGTTGCGAATTTTATTTACTCAAATTGTAGCAGAGGGGATCGCCGGCCCTGCAATTGTTATTACGGCAATGTTGATGACATTTTTAACCGGCGCGTTGATCGCAAAACTAATGAATCTGAACTCGTCATTTGCGCGACTAAGTGCAGGGTCTGTGGCCGTTTGCGGTGTTTCTGCTGCAATCGCAATCTCTGCAGTATTACCTAAGCGGAAAAATGCAGACAATGAATTGGCCGTAGTTATTATAACTGTCACAGTTCTAAGCACTTTAGCTATGATCATCTACCCAATTATTGCAAAACAACTTGCATTTGATGATACGGCTGCGGGTATTTTTATGGGTGGTTCGATCCATGATGTTGCCCAAGTCGTCGGCGCAGGATTTTCTATATCTGAAACTGCGGGAGATACGGCGACTTATATTAAACTAATGCGCGTGGCTTTATTACTGCCAATTGTTCTGATTATAGGTTTGTTGAGCCGTGGTGAAACTGACCTAGCGGATCGTCCGCCTCTTTTGCCTGGGTTT